>JBHIFE010000163.1:0-1552 GCA_046760985.1 Dehalococcoidales bacterium | reverse complement strand
ATTGAAAGTAAAGCTCCGAAGCTAGCACCACCAATAATCACTAGACTTGTCCACGCCAACGCCCGGCGCAAAATAAGCCTGACGTCCACCAATCGATGCCTAATAATGGCATAGCTGAGAATAAAGGCATTGATAAGGTTGCCAAAATGGCTCATTGGAAACTCCCCTCCCCAGGGGAGGAAAACAGTTAAAGCGAAGATGGTCAGAAAGAAGATACCGAGCATCAGAGAAACGATTTGATTATAGAGTACCAGGTTATCTAAAATCTTCAGCCTTTTCCAGAAAACATACATGTTCCTAGCAACTAAGGTTAGAAGAAAAGTAGCCAGGAAGAGGACCCCTTTACCATATTCAGGATAAAGCTTGCCATCACTGGCCGTAATCCCTTCCGGGATATAACCCAGTAACACTAGAGCGATAACTACTGCCAGTACGGCATAGACGAATGGCAACCACCGTCCATGACCTGGGGCAAAGAAAGAAGAAGTAAAGCAGTGGAATTGCACTCCCATCCAGGTGAATGTAATTATAATGACTTCAAACAAAAGAAGATTATAGTGCGGGAAGAAATTGCTGCGCAAAAGGAAGTCAGTGAGGCTCCACATCATGGCAGGGACTAGAAACAAGATGAAGAGTTCATGCTGCCTTCGCCATGGACGGCTACTAACCGTAGTGATAATTAACGCGATATAAGCAATGGTGGCAACAAAAGGAAATAAGGCGTAGATATTCATCTTGAGGCAATTATCACCCCAAATATGAAAGCTGTCAAGTGAAACTAAGGTAGGAAGACTAAAAGGGGGCAGACTAAAGTACTAGTGAACAGCCTCAGCGCCTACCGTAACCTTGGCGCCACCTCTGGCTTGGCTAGCAGGAGTGAAAGCACCTGGTCTGAGGGATTAATATGGGGTGGTTTTAGATGAGCCAAATCAGCCCCTTCAGCTTGCCTTTGAGAGGTGTAATTAGCAAAAGCACCACAAGGTAGCAAAGTAATCTCCACCCTGAAATCAATCATATCGGCTAAATCATCGTGAACTGCCGACGTTGTATAAGCATCATTATCTGATTTTATAATCTGTTCATAAATTGCCTGCGCTATATCAGCGTCACTGCTTTGGTAGCCATCTTGAAGCTCAATAAACAGACGCAGTACCGGCTCGCCAGCCTCTTTATACGCTGTCCAGTCCTTATAGGCGATGCCGGTATTCTCTATTGCCTGCCATATCGTCTTTTCCGTCAGCCGAATGACAACGAAATCAAGAAGGTCATCTGCCCGCCGCTCAAAAACCATCTGCGGGATATCAATACCTAGCTTCTCATTTCGGAGTGAAGTTATCTTGATCATATCGCCAACTCGATATCTGACCATAGCCCCGCCATGAAAGTTGGTGATAACTACCTCATAGTTCTCCCCGGCTCTTACCTCATCAAGTAGAACAGTCCTTGGCTGGTAACTGTGGTCTAACTGCCACTCGAAATGCTCCTTTTCCGGGATAAACTCGAAGAAGTTAAGATTAGGGACGAAGGTCATACCGCCATAGTCCCAGGTCTG
>JBHIFE010000162.1:0-1571 GCA_046760985.1 Dehalococcoidales bacterium | reverse complement strand
GCTGCGGGTCAATCTACCTTTATGGTGGAGATGGTGGAGACAGCCAATATCCTGAATAATGCCACACCACGCTCGTTAATCATTCTTGACGAAATCGGACGGGGCACCAGCACTTATGACGGACTTTCTATTGCCCGGGCGGTTACTGAGTACATCCATAACTATCCCCGGCTTGGGGCGAAGACCTTGTTTGCTACCCACTATCATGAGATGGTGGAGTTAGCCAGTTACCTACCACGGGTAAAGAATTTTAACGTGGCGGTAAGCGAGGAGGGTGGGGAGGTTACCTTTCTGTACCGGATTGTGCCCGGTGGTGTTGATAAGAGTTACGGTATTCATGTGGCGCAATTAGCCGGGTTACCGAAATCAGTGGTGCACCGTGCCAGGGAAGTTTTAGAGGAGCTAGAGGAAGATAGTCGAACTGGGGTGACTAAGCCCTCACCGAAGAGACGCCGGAGAGAAGTCCCATCTCAACAGCTATCATTCTTTGGACAAAAATCACCAGTGTTGGAGGAGCTGGAAAAGCTGGATATAGACTCTCTAACCCCGCTGGAAGCTCTCACCAAACTCTACGAATTGCAAAAGAAGGCAAAGGAGGGAGAGAGCTAGACGGGAAGGATTACCACTGTGGGAAGAATTGCCAGCTTTATCTATAGCAAGTCCAGACTAATTATCGTTCTGGTGGCCATCTTGAATATTGTCGCTCTAGCTTCTTTTTTTCGATTCGAACTTGATACCGATTTTCTGAATCTTTTTACCAAGGGAAATCCTAGGGCGGAAGAGTATGACCAACTGAATGAAAAATATCAGATTGGTGAAGCTATCTCAATTCTTATCGAGCATGATAATTCCCTTCTGGAAGAGGAGAACCTTCGGGCTGTCTATAGGATTCAGGAAAAAATCAAAGAACTGGATGGTATCTACGAAGTACAAAGCTTTATTCCCTCGGAAATCTCCATCGCAGGTCACACTATTACTGATGTAGGGGAATTTATTGACAAACATTCTGACCTCTTGGAGGATTTTATTGAGGACAAGTATTTTCTTACCGACCAGTTCCTCTCGGATGATAGGAACAAAGGGACTCTTATCGCTACGCTGAAATTTGATGCTGTGGCGGGAGATGTGGTGGAATCACTGGAGGAGATAATTAAAAGTGAAGAACGTCTGGGACTATCCCTTGCCGGCAACGAAATCGTTAAAGATACCCTCTGGGATTACCTTATCAGGATAATCTTTATCCTGCCACCCTGTGCTATTATCCTTGTATTGCTGGTTTTCTTCTTGTTTATTAAGAGTCGTAAATTCACCATCATGGCAATAGTTCCCGCCGGGCTTGCTGTTTTGTGGACCTTTGGCACCATTTTCTGGAGCGGACAGAAATTGAACTTGGTAACAGTCATCAGTCCGATATTTGTTTTAGTGATTGGCTCAGCCTACGGTCTTCATTACGTTAGTCATTTTATGGATAACCTGCCCCGATACTCTGACCGCCGGCAATTAACTATAGAAACCTTGAGTATGGTTGGCAGTCCGATATTTCTGGCAACTATAACTACTATGGCTGGGTT
>JBHIFE010000161.1:0-1573 GCA_046760985.1 Dehalococcoidales bacterium | reverse complement strand
TTCCTTCGAGACAAATTGAGGGGGCATAGCAGCGACTTGCATTGCTAGGTTGTGAGCCAGTTCTTTGAATTCGTCGGTACGGGCTACAAAGTCGGTTTCGCAGTTCACTTCAATCATAGCCCCAATGCGTCCCCCGGTATGGATATAGGCTTCAATTACCCCTTGGGTGGCAGAACGCTTCGCCTTTTTCTGTGCCTTAGAGAAGCCCTGCTGTTGCAAAATCTGGAGTGCCTTTTCCTTATCCCCTTTTGCTTCAAGGAGGGCATTCCTGCAGTCCATAATACCCGCTCCAGACTGATTTCTTAATTCCTTTACCTGGGCTGTTGGAATTTCCATCTTTCCTCCATTTCATTCATCATCAGGAGTGAAAATAAGAGGTTCAGCAGTTTCTACAGCCTCAACCTCCTCAAGACTCTCTTCCTCGCCTACCTCCTCTGTTGGAACCACTGCCTCACCGGTTTTACCCTCAATAACTGCGTCAGCGATTCTACTGCATATTAGTTTAATAGCTCTGATAGCATCATCATTGGCTGGGATGGGGTAATCTATGTCATCAGGGTTACAATTAGTATCTGCTATGGCTATAACTGGTAGTCCTACGCGTTTGGCTTCAGCCAGAGCAATCCTTTCTTTCACCGGGTCAACAATAAATAAAGCACTTGGTAGGCTGGTCATTTCTTTGAAACCGCCCATTTGCTGATTAAGGCGTGAGACTTCCTCTTCAAGTTTTAGCGCTTCTTTTTTAGGTAGGCGGCTGAATTCTCCTCTACTTTGCTGGTCTTCTAAACGGACTAGGTGGTCTATGCGGGACTGTATGGTAGCGAAGTTGGTCAGTGTCCCCCCCAGCCAGCGCAGGTTGACGTACTACATGCCGCAGCGCTGCGCTTCCTCTTCTATTGCCTCCTGCGCTTGCTTTTTGGTGCCGACAAAAAGGATACTGCCACCGTCGGCGGCTATTTCCCGCACAAACTCGTAGGCCTTATCTAACATGGTGGCAGTTTGTTCCAGGTCAATAATATGAATGCCATTGCGTTTGGTAAATATGTACTTCTTCATCCGAGGGTGCCAAACACTGGTCTGGTGACCAAAGTGAGCCCCGGCTTCTAAAAGTTGCTTGATTGACATAGTATCTGGCAAGCTTGCCCCCCTTCTAACTAAACAATTTTATGATTAGTTTAACAGTATAGCATACCCTACATCAGGATTAAAGCATGGTAAGGACTGCTACGCCAGTGCTAAGGAGCTTTTTCCCTCACCTCTTGACCACTATGAGGACTGGCAAGAAGACATTAGATAAGTTACATACTGCGCCTATACATTTATGTCGGTATAATGCCGTGCTTCTTTTTGGGCCTTTCTTCGGTTTTGCTCATTGTCGCTTCTAGGGCGTCTATCAATCTTGGTCTTGTCTCTGCCGGGTTGATTACATCGTCAACATGCAGATGTTCTGCTGCCAGGTATGGATTAGCAAATTTCTCCCTGTATTCCCTTATCTTCTCTTGTAATAGTTCTTCGGGGTTGTCTGCCTTTTCTAGCTCTTTTCTGAATATTATAGGCGCTGCCCCCTCTGGTC
>JBHIFE010000160.1:0-1579 GCA_046760985.1 Dehalococcoidales bacterium | reverse complement strand
CCCTTTACCCGGCGAAAATCAAGATAGCCGGTGGGAACAGCGCCATAATCCGACTACGAGAGTGAGGCACTAAATCTATTAAAGCGTAAGAAAAACCTTCGGCTTCTGATGGCTGAATTACCGTCGGATTATGGCGCTGTTCCCACCGGCTATCTTGATTTTCGCCGGGTAAAGGGTGGCTTTCTTGTCCAGAACTCAGATTCTCTGCCTGAGGACAGTGTCAACCTTAAAGTGGTAACCAAGCGCCAGCCAACCAAATCCGAAATAGAAGACCTGCTTTTTGCCTGGCGGGCGGTTAAACATGTAAAGTCAAATGCCATTGTGCTAGTTAAAGACAAGACACTCCTGGGAATGGGAGCAGGACAACCGAGTCGGATTGTCAGTGCCCAAATAGCCAAGGAGAAGGCTGGAGAGAAGACGACAGGTAGTGTTCTAGCTTCAGATGCGATGTTCCCATTTCCTGATGTGGTGGAGGCAGCGGCGGCTGCCGGGGTAACTGCCATCGTCCAGCCCGGGGGCTCAATAAGAGATGAGGACTCAATTAAGGCAGCTGATGAGCACAACATAGCGATGGTTTTCACCGGGGTGAGGCACTTCAGACATTAAGTTATAAATACCAATTTCTAAATTCTAAACAATATAAAATGACCAAAGTTAAAAATCTAAACAGGTTGTCATTTTGAAATTAGAATTTGTTTAGGATTTACTATTTAAATATTAAAAGAGGAAGGCTGTGGCTAACGCAGTTATAGTGGTAGACATGCTCCGGGGTTTCCTTGAGGAGGGTTATCCTTTATATTGTGGAGCTAACGCCCGTCGCGTGATTCCTAATATTGAAGTGCTTCTAGAGCGAAAACTGGCTCAGGGTGCCAAGGTCTTTTTTGTCTGTGACCATCATGACCCTGATGACCTTGAGTTTAAGATGTTTCCTCCCCATTGCATTGAAGGCACGGCTGAAGCGGAGGTCATTCCCGAATTGGCTAAATACCCGGGCGAGATAATACCCAAAAAGCGTTACAGCGGCTTTTTTGGTACCCAGCTTGAGCAAAAGTTGAAAGAGCTTAATCCCGAAAAAATAATTGTTTGTGGGGTGCTGACCAATATTTGTGTGATGCATACCGTGGCTGATGCCCGGAATCGTGATTACCAAGTAGAAGTGCCGGTTGACTGTGTTGCTTCCCCTGATGAAAAGGCACACCAATTTGCCCTGGAGCACATGGAAAAGGTACTGGGAGCAAAACTGATTAGCATTGGAGGTGCCAGATGAAGCCACCCAAATTTGAACCGAGCCAGGCTGTCCTATCCGGAGAAACGGCTGATATTTATTTTGCCCGTACTATAGACATATTGCGCCGTGAGGGAATTAACCCGGTAGCTACTATGGAGGTTTTTCCCAGTAGAGCCGGGGTACTCTGCGGCATAGAAGAGGTCAAGGCGCTACTGGCTAGGGTTTTGCCCAAAGATAACCGTGAGGTATGGGCTCTTGACGAGGGAGAGACAATGGCAGCTAAGGAAGTGGTATTGCGCATCACTGCCCCCTATCAGAGCTACGGGCTGTATGAAACAGCTATAGATGGTT
>JBHIFE010000159.1:0-1642 GCA_046760985.1 Dehalococcoidales bacterium | reverse complement strand
AGGTCAATGCCATCCCGATAGCTTTCGGTACCGAAGAGAACATTTACTGGAATTATGGTAATTCCCAGCTCTTCAGCTAGCTCAGATGGTATATCAGCCAAGCTATCAGTAACAATCTTGACAGTCATGGCAAAACCACTCCTTAATCATTCAATAGAAACAATATAGTTATAGTGAGGCTGACCGCCATGGACTACCTCAATCTGAAGTTGGGGGTGTTGTTCACGGATGGCTAGACCAACCTGTTCCGCCTCAGCCGACTCGGTATCAGCCCCGTGGTAGATGGTAATCACCTCGGCTTCATCTAGATTAAGCTTAGCCAGCACCTGATTAAGAACATCGGTGGTATTATCACCTGCGGCTACCAGGTCCCCATCGAGAAGACCGATAGCCTGTTTCTTCTTGATTTTCAATCCTTTTATCTGAGTGGAGCGTATTGCCCGGGTAATTTCAATAGAGTTTACCGTTGATTTTGCCCTGGTCATGAGCTTGGCGTTTGTTTCAAAGTCTGCCTCGTAGTCAAAGGCTAAAAGAGCAGCTACTCCCTGCGGAATTGTCTCTGTAGGCACTACTCTAATGCTTTTGTTGGTCAAGGATTGAACTTGTTCGGCGGTAAGCACTATATTTTTGTTATTGGGTAAGATAATTACCTTATCTGAAGCTACTGACTCTACTGCTTGGAGCAAATCTTTGGTGCTTGGATTCATTGTCTGTCCACCAGGAACGACGGCGGTTGTCCCTAGGCTGGTAAAAACCTCGGCAAGCCCATCGCCTGAGGCCACCGCCACGATAGCTATTTCAACTTCTGGCATCCTCTCCTTCTGCATCTCCAGGTAGTCCTGGTGCTGCTCATCCATATTCCGAATTGATACCTGATGCATAGTGCCTAAGGAGGTAGCATACTGGATAACACTACCCGGCTTAAAGGTATGAATATGAATCCTGACTGCAGATTCATCACCAACTACAATTAGAGACTGCCCTTTCTTCTCCAGCTTGGTTCTAATCTTATCCGGGTCAAGCCTCTGCCCTTTGAGCAAGAACTCAGTGCAATATCCATAGGGCTCCTCTTCGGCAACTATCATTTCTGGCAGCTTGGTAGCACGTATATCAGTGACGATTATCTGTGGCTTGCGGAGCTGTATCTGCTCTACCTCACCTTTGAGGTAGTGAAGGGCACCTTCCAGAATGGTATAAAGACCTTGACCACCGGCATCCACCACTCCCGCCTCTCTCAACACCGAGAGAAGGCTAGGAGTGTTAGCTACCGACTCGCTGGCAGCATTAACCGTAGCCTCAATAACCGATATCAGGTCATTGCTGCCGCTAGCCGCCTGGGCTTGGGCGGCCGCAGCCGCGTCTTTAATTACGGTAAGAATAGTTCCCTCCACGGGATGGCTTAGCCCTTTATAAGCCATCATTGATGACTGTAGCAGGGCATCAGCCAGCTCGCTACCGGTAAATGATTCCTTCTCGGCTAGACCCTGTGCCAAGCCACGCCAAATCTGCGACAGGATTACCCCGCTATTACCCCGAGCCCCCATCAGTGCCCCTTTAGCCATAGATTGAGCCACTGCTGAAGCGCTACGGTCAGGAGCCCGATAAGCTTCCTCTATGGTGGAACGCATGGTAAGCAGCATAT
>JBHIFE010000158.1:0-1676 GCA_046760985.1 Dehalococcoidales bacterium | reverse complement strand
AACTTCCTACCCGCCGGGCTATTTATCGTTACTTTCGTGATACTGAGGATACCGGTATTGATATACTATTTTTGAGCCTGGCTGACCATCTAGCCACCAGAGGTCCAAACTTGGCTTTAGCTGAGTGGCGAGAGCATGCTCGAGTGATAGCGTATATATTGACTCAACGCTTTGAGCAGGAGAGCTTGGTGGTTCCGCCTAAGCTGGTTAATGGACACGATTTAATCAAAATCTTTGGCATGAGTCCGGGGCCTAAAATGGGAGAGGTTCTGGAGGCAGTGCGTGAAGCCCAAGCCGCTGGGGAGATAGCGACTAGGGATGAGGCTCTATCTTATGTAGAACATTTATTAGCTTCGTCCCCTTCCAAGAGATAAATAACTTTAGGTTGAGAAATGGTTAGAAAAAATACGCTGGTCTTGATAATGATATTAGCCATCTTTACCTTTGCCATCAGCGCTCTTATCTACCCATTGTTTGGCAGGGAAGCGATGCGGTTGGGGCTTGATTTGCAGGGTGGTATCCACATGGTTTATCGGGCTGACTTATCTGCGGTGGAACCGGGTGAGGAGGCAGGCGTTATGGAGGGAGTGATAGCGGTTATCAGTAACCGAATCAATCCCCTGGGCGTAACTGAGCCGGTTATCCAGAAGCAAGGTCAAGACCGCATACTGGTGGAACTGCCCGGACTCAGTATTACCGATAAGGAGAAAGAACGCCTCTCACGGGTGGCGCTATTGGAATTTGGGGAATTGGCTGCCGATGACGAAGAGGCAAGGTGGGAAAACGAACTGGGCAGATGGAAACCAGCTACCGCCGTGATTGGCGGTGAGGAGAAGACGCTAACCAGCCGCTATTTCAGGGAGAATACCTATGTAGACCGGGATAACCTGGGCAGAATACTGCTGAGATTTGAGTGGGATGAGGAAGGGAGCCGACTTTCGGAAAAAGTTACCAGGCGCCTGATAAATCAGCCTCTGGGTATATTTGAGGGCGATGAATCCTTACGGGGGGAGGACGGCAGACCCATTGCCCCTGTTGTCCGTGACGTCATTACCGACAGGGGGCAGATTGAAGGTTTGAGCCTTAATGAAGCTACCAGCTTATCTCAACAATTGAACGCTGGCCGTCTGCCGGTGTCCCTGGAAATACTTTATGACCAAACGGTGTCACCTATTCTGGGAGCTGATTTCATTGATATGAGTATTAAAGCCGGGATAATCGGCATAATATTGGTTATGCTATTCATGATTATTTACTATCGGCTGTCTGGAGTCTTAGCCAGCTTGGCCCTAATCTTTTATGGCTCATTAGTCTTGGCCATATTCAAGTTGGTACCAGTTACCCTCACCCTGGCTGGTCTGGGTGGCTTTATCTTATCTATAGGTATGGCGGTGGATGCTAATGTGCTTATCTTTGAGCGGATGAAGGAAGAATTTAGAACTGGCCGGGCGTTGGGGGCAGTCATTGAGGCCGGGTTTGATCGTGCCTGGACGGCAATTAGGGATAGCAATGTAACTACCTTTATTGTGTGTGGCATTTTATATTGGTTAGGCAGTAGCATCGTCGCTAGTGCACCGGTAATGGGCTTTGCCCTAACCTTGTTTATCGGTGTGGCGGTAAGCATGTTTACCGCTATCGTGGTTACTCGAACCCTGCTACGCCTATTCGTGGGTACT
>JBHIFE010000157.1:0-1676 GCA_046760985.1 Dehalococcoidales bacterium | reverse complement strand
AGTATATCACGGATCACGAAGTTGAGGTGGCTCAAATGATGGTGGAGAAGAACTATACTGTGGGAGATCCTAAAGTGCATGCATACTTGTTGAAACAGTATGACTACAGTAATCCTTCGGTTCAGGGAGTTAAGGACGTTTTGCGCTTCTATGGAGCCATATATCAATACGTAGGGATTATAGAATCGACCACAGATATAGATGCTCTGGTTGAGAAGCACTTTGTACAACTGATTCCAGAAGTAGGTAAATCAAGCGTTCCTCCTCCACCAAGAAGGCCATAGAAAGGTTAGAGGCTTTGGCTATGGACAGAGTTTGGAAAAAAGTGTTAACAGCCAGATTACTGCCGGTAGCGGTTGTAAGTATCCTTTATCTTATCCATAATTACACTGCCGATGCCGTAGTTCTTTCCGGCAAAGATTATTTCAATTGGCTCTTGTTAGCGTTTTTTGTTGCCGGCTTGAGCAATTTTCTTGCATTCATATTATGGAAAAGGAGGAACTCAGCAGTTGAGCGAATAATCGTTCTTGCCTCCATAGTTATCCTTGCTTGGGATTTGATTGTGACAAAATTTGCATTGCTTAAGCCACCGTTTTTCCCCACTCCAGGACAGGTTGTCCAGGCTTATAGTGATGACTTGGGCATCCTTCTATCAAGCGCACTTTACTCGCTCAGGATATTGGCGAGTGGGTATCTAATGGGCGTTGCGATTGGTGTATCGATCGGTTTTCTTGTAGGCTGGTATAAACTTTTCAGACAGTGGTGTCTTCCCCTTCTCAAGGTTGTTGGCCCAATACCGGCAACTGCATTGACTGCTCTGGCGATAGCGATTTTCCCGGGTTTCTCCGGGAGCATATTCTTGATTGCCTTCGCCACTATCTTTCCTGTTTTTATGAGTACATGGTCAGGGGTGGCAAATGTTCCCAAATCACTTTTAGAGACAGCCCAGAACCTGGGTGCGGATGACAGGTTTTTGGTTCGGCGTGTAGTTTTCCCTGCTGCTCTCCCGTCGATTTTTACCGGGCTTTATATCGGCTTGTTGGTTTCGTTTCTTACTTTAGTTGTTGCCGAGATGCTGGGGGTGAAAGCTGGCCTGGGATGGTATATCTGGCGAGCCCAAGGCTGGGCTGAATACTACCGGGTTTATGCCGCGGTAATAATCATGGGCTTTCTGTATTCATTTCTGCTGTCCGCACTGTTTTCAATCAGAAATAGATTGCTCCGCTGGCAGAAGGGAGTCATAAGGTGGTGACCAAAGATATGGGCAGCGCAGGGAGAGTCAATTTAAAAGGTGTTCACAAGAGCTTCCTGCTATCCGACGGGGAAGAGTTAGAGGTGCTTAAAGGCATGGACCTTGAGATAAGACCAAGGGAGATGTTTTCCCTAATAGGTCCCAGTGGCTGCGGAAAGACAACGCTTCTCCGTCTCATCGCCGGTTTAGATATCCCGACGTCGGGTATGGTGACAGTGGACGATCAGCCAATTAATGGACCCGATTGTAAAAGGGCATTTATGAGCCAAGACCCCAACTTATTTCCCTGGCTGAACGTTAAAAGAAATATCAGTTTTGGGCTGGAGGCGAGGAAGAAGAGGGATGGCATAAGCAAGGATGTCAGCAGACAAAAAATATCCGAGCTCATTAACATGGTTGGGCTCAGCGGGTTTGAGAGTGTATA
>JBHIFE010000156.1:0-1689 GCA_046760985.1 Dehalococcoidales bacterium | reverse complement strand
AGGATGCCCAGCCTTGATTAAGGCCTCAAGGACTGTCTTTATCGGATAGCCTCCCCTTCTATGGCAACCGGTACACCCATTGGGATCCAACTCTTCAACCTCCTCAGGATATTCGTGGCAATGGGAACAGGTCAGCTCTGGTCCTCGAGCATGAGGAGAAATTGCAAAATTGGCCAGGTCGGTTTCCTCGGCGCTCCTGGGAGGGTGAGGTCCATGGCAACTGAAACATTCCAGCGATGGGGTCTTCTTCTCATGAGAGATTCCGGTTTCCATTAGGAAAACCAGCCAAACCAAGGCTGATATCCCTATAATTGCTATTAAGCGCTTTAGCAGCTTTTTGTTCAGGATTGCCTTCATTACGAGACCTTGTGACACCGGAAACAGTTTCCCTGGCGAGAAAGATCCGGTGCTCGGTTCGGGTTGTGCTTCCCGTGGCAATCAAAGCAATCTAATTCCGGGGCTTTACCTGCCCCATGACAGTTGAAACACTCGGGCTGTTCAACTAAAGAATGGGGGAAGTGGCAGTCGAAGCACTTCAAGGGGAAACGCTTCTTACCATGGCCCTGAGTAAACCCCCACCAACTGCCAACCGCGACCAGACCTGTTATCATAAATCCTGACAGTAGGAGAAGAATTAGCTTTCGCAACTTCATCTCATGGAGACGTTAGCTTATCTCATGACAGTCGAAGCAGTTCATCTCGGTGACCGGAGGTGCAACCTTTGCAGGATGGCTGCCGTGGCAATCCCAGCACTCCAGGATGGGTGCGTCACCGTGAGGAGGGCCTCCCGGGCTTGCGAACGCCGGGTGGTTCCAAGTAGATTGAGGAAGATCCCTCTCTGACTGACTCCACTTAGGCAGATAGAAACCTAGCCCGAAGCCGAGAAGCAATACGACTCCAACCAAAACTATCCACTTTTTTCCTTGCATCGTCGATCGCCTCCTTGTGAGTGATTTCAGTTCGATAGGTGCGGCAGCTCGCTCATCCCCAGGGATGCGGAGCTTTGTGCGCCCCCAGATTGCTCTGAGTTTGCCCTTGTCACCCTATCTTATTGCAGTTTATTTTATTATTTTCCCACCTGTCTGTCAATGAGGCAAATCATCTTTATTCAGAAGAACACAGGAAAGCGAGAGACCATGCAAGCCGAAGTTGAAACATCGAAGTTGGTGAGAAATAGTGAGGTTGTGCTTATGAGATATATATTCTCTCAGAGAACCCAAGCTCCCGGTGCTACCCTCCTCTCCTGGGATCTTCCTTGTATTTTACCGGGTCCTACTCTATTTGATACTATACAATCAATTTTATTGGCAAAGGTAAGGGGCTATTCCGAGACTGAAATTGGCTAATTCTGCCCTTAAAGTGCAATTCTTTCCGAAATTATCTACCAGAGAGCACACCATGGAAGCCCTTCTTTGTTAGTGGCATCAATTTATACAGAAGACGACAACCAACAACATAATCAAAAAAGGAGCAGAGCCTCAAGGCGGAACGACTCGACTGCCTTAAAAGGCAAGATGCGTTACAGGCTTTCATCCGCAAATGCCTGTTATTCTCTACGAGGTCTCTGCTCCAACACTTAATTTAGCCAAAGAAAATTATTAGTCAAACTTCTCACCACCAAAATCCTAAAAATCCTTACCACACCACACTCCCACCAATTTGTCAAGTTAGTCAAAATTAGCCCTAATC
>JBHIFE010000155.1:0-1771 GCA_046760985.1 Dehalococcoidales bacterium | reverse complement strand
TATTTTATTAAAGAGGGTTACCTAAATTCTTAATAGCCTCAGCATCACCTATGTTTATGGTCTCAACCTCCTTGTTTATTCGCTTAATCAGACCGGTTAGCACTTTGCCCGGACCTATTTCAATAAAAGTAGTCACGCCTTCATTTGCCATATACTCAATAGAGCGCTGCCACTGGACACAGTTACATAATTGTCTAAGTAGCTCTGCCTTCACCGCTTCAGCGGTGGTCAACGGCTGAGCCGTAGTATTGCCTATGATAGGGACAACTGGTTCATGGAAGGAAAGGGTGGCTATAATCTCAGCCATACCATCAACCGCTGACTGCATCAGTGGCGTATGAAAGGCACCACTTACCGGTAACGGGATGGTACGATGAGCTCCTTTAGCCTTGACCAAATCCATAGCTTGAGTTAAATTCCCATGGGCACCACTGATTACCAGCTGACCCGGACAGTTGATATTAGCAATTCGGGTGTCAGTCTGACGGCAAATCTCAGCCAGTGGAGCTTCATCAAATCCTATTATTGCCGTCATGCCCCCGGGATGAATCACTCCAGCCTCATGCATAAGCCTCCCCCTCTCCCGAGCCAGATAAACAGTGGTGGCAAAATCAAGCACCCCGACTACCGCCAGCGCTGTATACTCACCCAGACTATGTCCAGCGACAAAGCTAGGCAGTGGTAAACCCTGATTAACCTCACCAGCAGCTTGCCAGCAGGCATAACTGACGGCTACTATGGCTGGTTGAGCATTAATGGTCTGACGAAGCTCACCCTCCGGACCTTCAAAGCAGAGTTTAGATAGAGGAAACCCTAAAACCCTGCCAGCTTGGTCAAAGACGACTTTAGCTGAATCAAAACTGTCATAGAGGTCACGCCCCATGCCTACCCACTGAGAGCCCTGTCCGGGAAAGACATAAGCTACCTTGGTCAACTCAGCCATAGCTAACCCCCACCACCAAAATTGTTAAGACTGGCATACCCTTTCCGTTAAAGACAAAGTGTTTCTAACTCTGCTGCCATCCATAAGTCATCAACCAGTCTTCTTTTTCGGGCTTTCAATCTCGATGACTTCCCTGCCGGCATAGCTTCCACAGGTAAGACAAACATGATGGGGCAGCTTAGGACTATGGCACTGAGGACAATAGTCCAAGTGAGAAGGATTCAATCCAAAATGGCTGCGCCTTTTATCCCGGCGCGCCTTACTACTCTTTCGCTTCGGTAAAGCCATAATCTACTTGTTCCTTCACCTTATTTACTAAAGTAATTTGGTTAACTCAGACCAGCGAGGGTCAACTGGTTGCTCTGGACAGCCACAGGGTCCCTGATTGAGATTGCGACCGCAATTTGGACATAGTCCAGCACAATCTTCACGACAAAGTGGCTTCATTGGGATAGCCAACAGCGTATATTGACGTATCGCCTCAGTTAAATCAATAACATGATGCTCATCAATACGGAAAGAGCCGGGCTCCTCAGGTAAGGATAACGGAACCCCACTGACTACATCTATAGTAGGAGTATATTCCTCCTCAATATTTAGAGTCGCTGGATAATTAAATAAGTTTAAACAGCGGCTGCAGGTAAGTTCAACTTCAGTACGCAGTGTACCTTTAACCAAGATACCCCTCTGGGTACGTAGCAGGCTAACCTCACCCCGAATCTTTCTACTATTACCGTCGCCAGTAACATCAACAATCTCACTCACCTTGTAATCCCGGGTTGTGCCTATAGGTTCCTTGAGTAATTGAGATACGTTTATCTGCATTAC
>JBHIFE010000154.1:0-1846 GCA_046760985.1 Dehalococcoidales bacterium | reverse complement strand
TAGGTGAAATAGTGGTAACCCCGATTCACAATAAAGTCTGGGGGCTTATCCGCTTTGGCACTGGTGACTTGTCCTCCTATACTACCGAAACTTGCCCCTGCGGTCGGACAGCTAACAAGCTGACCGGTATTGTCGGCAGAACCGGCGATGCCATTAAAGTTAGAGGCATGTTCGTCGTTGCCAAGCAAGTCGAACAGGTATTCCTCGGTACCGAAGAAATTTCCAAATTCCAAATAGTAGTTACCCGTCGGGAACAGCGGGATGAAATTATCCTCAAGGCAGAGCTAAAACAGAAAGCCACAGAGGAAGAGAGGAAAAGATTAGCCAAGGATTTGACTGAAAAATTTCAGGCTGTTTGCCGGATTAAGTTAGACAGGATAGATTTCGTAGAGAAAGAAACCATTCCAGAACAGTATCAAAAGATAGTAGATGAGAGAACCTGGGAGTAAGCCAGCCTCACCTAGAGACTATGCTCTTTGCCCAGATAAGCGGCTATAACATCGGGGTTAGTTCTAACTTCAGCAGGCGTGCCTTCAGCAATTTTCCGCCCAAAATCAAGGACAACAATTCTATCAGCGATATCCATAACTACTCCCATATCATGCTCGACAAGGACAATGCAGCTAACCCCGTCCCGCAGAACGGGCGTTTCCGGATATGTAGTCCCCTGTCCCTCAAAGATATCAATAATGAACCGGGCAATGTCTTCCTTTTCTTCCAGATTCATTCCTGCCATCGGTTCATCAAGGAGCAGAACTTTTGGTTCCAGAGCCAGTGCTCTACCCAGTTCAACCCTCTTGCGCATCCCGTAGGGTAATATGCCGACCACTTTCTTTCTGATTGGCTCAATTTCCAAGAAATCAATGATGTCCTCCACCGTCTTACGATGTTTGATTTCCTCCTCATGAGCCCAGCCGAAATATAGAGCACTACTAAGGAAATTCTGCTTCATAAGGACATGTCTGGCAGCCATAATATTGTGCAGAGTGCTCAACCCGGTAAATAGCTCAATATTCTGGAAGGTTCTCGCCAAGCCCATTCTAGCCGCTTTGTCGGGGCGAATCCGAGTTATTCTCTCGCCTTCAAAATATATTTCACCTTTCTGGGGCTTATAGAAGCCATTTATACAGTTCAATAGGCAAGTCTTCCCAGCACCGTTTGGTCCGATAATAGCCAGAATTTCGTTGTCTCTTATGTCCAGACTAACGTCAATAAGGGCTTTCACCCCTCCAAAGGAAAGGGAAAGATTCTCAATTCGTATCCTCACATTGTTTTCTTTTCCCATTTTTTAGCCACCCCGCCCTACTCCCCCCTTGCATAACCATTTCTCCACAGATTAGGTTTGAGCCTCTTTCTTGGTCTCCTCAGCAAACAGCTTATCCCGGTATTGAATTACTCGATGGCACCCTAGACCCTCACACTCCAGCCACCGTCCTGACTGCTTACTCTTCCTCTCAATTACTTTAGCTGTTTCCTTATCAGGCTCAGCATACTTCTTATAGCCAGTACACTTCACCGACTTATCTTTATAAACTATTAGGGTTACTTCATCATCAACAGCATCACAATAAATCGTAGCCGCTGTTACCTGCCAATTTACCATGCCGGTCTAGGCCTGCCCTTATTAAGTATTGTCAGCTGTCTCGTTAGCCGCAGCTAGAGTTTCAGTAACGTTCCCTTACGAGTCACCAGAGCGGTAAGAACAGAAAATGTTTAGTACCTTGAACCAGAATATCGGGGTGGCCGGATTTGAACCGGCGACCACCTGAACCCCATTCAGGTGCGCTACCAGGCTGCGCTACACCCCGTTTTACCTCTGATTCTGTCAAATATACTATCATAATTT
>JBHIFE010000153.1:0-1854 GCA_046760985.1 Dehalococcoidales bacterium | reverse complement strand
ATACGCCTTTCTCTATCCCCGCGTCATCAATTTCCACAACTTTTATTATTAACTCCAGAATTAACATTAAGCCAGAAAGTGCAATGACAATTGTCTTTGTACGGCGACTCCTTGCCTACTCACCAAAACTCAATTTAGACTCGGTCGTAATACAGCGCCCACAATGCCCAGTTAGTCTTCTTTGATTGCCATCTCCGACCTCCTGTTAAAATATGCAGAAGACCTGGTTATTTCTGAGCATAGTCATAGAAACCCCTACCAGCCCACTCCTCATGCTCACCAGCCATGAGTTCTTGTCAAATGTTGTGGAAATTCCTTCCAGCATGATTTTTCGTTAGCTCCTTGCACCTGCCAGTTCAGCCATCTTTTCTCGCTGTAGAATACCGTCTTTAAACTCGCGTCCCTCCAATACCAGCGTCATCAAATTAACTCCGCCGTTGAGGGCTCTCCAGTTACGGCTTAGCCGCTCCACAATCTTGAACACCAGGTAAAGGGCATTATCCCGCCGTTTCATCCGTCTGGCAGCATCGGTCCTCAGTCTCACGCCGCTGAAGATGGATTCTATCGGGTTGGTAGTTCTCAGGTGTATCCAGTGCTCTTTGGGGTAGTGATAGAAGGTGACGAAATCATCCCAGTCCCGGAGCACCGTCTCGGCAGCCGCCCGCTGGCCTCTGCCCATGAGTTCGGCGACATACCGATCGCGTAGCTCCTCGCACTCTTTCTGCGTCAGAGCCTCGTACATCTCCCTCAAGCGTCGGCGTGCTTCTGCCTGATAGCGTTTCGGCAGTTTAGCCTGGACATTGGTGGTACGATGGTTCCAGCACCGCTGATGCTCAGTAGTCGGGTAGACCTCGTTCAGGGCGGCCCACAGACCTAAGGCACCATCACCGGTAGCGGTAAGCGGCGCTTCCAGGCCGCGATTACGCAGGTCCCGCAGCATTTCCGCCCAGCTCTCTTTACTCTCACGGTAGCCAGGCTCCATCCCCAGCAACTCCTTTTCCCCATCTTCCCGCGCTCCCACAACACACAAGAGCGCCGTCTTTTCTTTCTCAAGTCCGGCACCAAGGTAAACGCCGTCTTCCCAAGTGTAAGCATACCGGTGCTCCCACAATGGCCGCCTCCGCCAGGCTTCGTATTCCCTCTCCCAGCGTTCTTTAAGCCTCACAATGGCATTGGGTGATAGAGCCGTCGTCTCTCCCATCAGCTCACGGAATACCGGCTCGAAGTCCCCGGTGGCTAACCCTTCCAAGTAGAGCTTGGCAAATAACTTCTTTGTAGTCTCTGATGCCCGCTGGTAGCGCTTCACTATCTGCGACTGGAATCCCTGCGGCGCCACCTCATGAGGCACTTTGGCCACCCTGGGCACCCGCACCTCCACCGGCCCCAGACCCACCGTTATCTCCCGCACTGGATGGAAACCATTCCGGTAGCCACGAAACCGCTTACTACGCTGATAGCGGAGCCTTTCAAGGAAGCCAGTAACCTCTTCCTCTAACGCTGCTACCAGCATATCCCTGGCCCCTTTCTGCACAAATGCCTCCAGAGCATCCTGTACCTCGTCCCTTTGTTTGTTTTTCTGGTATGATGTTGCCAAGGCGTGTCCCTCCATTCTTTATTTTGTTTTTCTCTTACTGGAAGGATACGCCTTTCTCTATCCCCGCGTCATCAATTTCCACAACTTTTATTATTAACTCTGCTGGTTCAATGCAATACTCAAAAAGTTCATGATCTGTTAGTTGCAAGTGTGGATAAAGGAGTTTGAGGTACCCCGCTGCCATTCTTTCTACTGCTCTCTTATCTCGTATGTCTCCACTAATTTGACATTTAGTATTCACATATTCAACGTAGCCTGCT
>JBHIFE010000152.1:0-1886 GCA_046760985.1 Dehalococcoidales bacterium | reverse complement strand
CTACATAGGTGACGCCGCCAAAGCCTTGATACTCAACCTTGTCTTCTTTAGCCAGCTCAGCTACTGCTTTATCAACTGAGCTTTTCTCCACATTAATCGCCCGAGCTATATCTCTATTCTTAGCTTTGCTCACCGTTCCCATGTATTTCAGTATTCTTTGTTTGAGTTCATCAGTTACCATCTCGCTCAATCACTCCCTTCTGACCGAGGGTTATCCTAATTTTGCTTTCCAGTGAATTCGCCAGATATTCACCACTTGAATTGGGTCGTCGTTCTATAAGTTTCCACAGCATGAGTGAAATCATCAATATGCTGCTCGGTAAAAGGTATGCCGGTAAGCCTAAAAAAGGTCTCCCAGCCTACCCTCTCTATCCATTCGCCCACTCTTTCCTCTGGCTGGGCATTTTTGGCATAAACTTCGACAATATTCTTAACAGCACTGACCACCTCAGGCCAGCGTGGCGGATTATTCGGCAAATAAGGAATAGCTAATCGGGAAAACATGGGAGCACTTCTAGCATTGGAGACTTTGCCCCCGACGTAAATAGCTATACCATCACCTTCAGCATTAGCTATAGGCAGTGCCGGACACACCGTGAAACAGTTAGCACAGTACATGCATCGCTCTTCATTAATGACAACGCTCTTAATATTTGGGTCTGGATGCCGCCGGATAGCCCCGGTAGGACAGGAAGCCATAGTCGTCGGAATTTCACATATCGCGCCTAATCTTTCATGCTCTATCCTTGGCGGCTTGGTGTGGACTCCGACAACGGCAATGTCCGAACAATGAACCGCTCCACACATGTTTATACAACATGCTAAGGCAATCTTCACTTTAGCCGGGAGCTTCATCTCCACAAAGTACTCATAAAGTTCGTCCATTATCGCTTTCACTATTCCTGAGGCATCGGTAGCCGCGCTATGGCAATGGATCCAGCCCTGAGTATGAACAATGTTGGATATAGATTTTCCAGTACCACCCACCGGTAGACCAAGCTTTTTTACTTCCTCAATTATTGGCTCGACTTTAGCTTTGTCCGGGGTCATGAACTCAATATTATACCGGCTGGTGAATCTAAGGTGCCCGTCACAGTATTTATCAGCTATGTCACAGAGGTCGCGGATAAAGTCTATACTTACCAGTTTTGGAGAGCCCGCTCTTACCGTATAGACCTCATCACCAGTCTCCGATACATGTCTCAGCACTCCCGGGCGTAATATCTCGTGATATTTCCACTTACCGTAATTCTTCTTTATTACTTCCGGCATCATCAACTTGTAATCGGGAGGACCAATATCGGTTTTAGCCATTGCTAACCTCCTTTTATTGCTAACCTTTCAATTAATCAAAGAAAACATATGGATTTGCTCTGGGTCTATATACCATCTGTGGGACTGGCTTCAGCCCAATGGCGCGGAGGAAATGCCTCAGCCCTAGCCTCTCAATAAGTTCAGCCACTCTTTCCCTTGTCCTGCCATTTTCATCCCACCAATCCCATATCTTCCGCAGCAGCTCCTTTACCTCACTGTAGGGTGGTTGCATCTTCATGAAGGGAACCAATACCCAAGAGAGGTAAGCTCCCTTGATTATAGGTGCTTTGCTACCAATGAGAAGGGTGGCTCCTCTATCAAGACCCGGCCTCAGGGCTTTAGGCATTTTGTTTATACAGTGCATACACCTGACACAATCCTCCGCCTTCAGTATGAGTTCGGCTGCTTTCTCATCCCACGTCAGCGCGCTAGTAGGACACTTATCAATGACTATAGTCTTAATATCAAAACCACCTTTCACATACTCCCTGACAGCAGCCTGGTCAATCCTGAGGCTATCCCTCCAGGTGCCGATTATGGTTAAATCGGACCTGGCTATAGCAGCTACACCA
>JBHIFE010000151.1:0-1954 GCA_046760985.1 Dehalococcoidales bacterium | reverse complement strand
GGGAAACCTATATTGATAATTCAAGTCATCTGGATTCGCCCGGGTGTTTTAGATGTCACGGCAAGTTGGTAGAAGCAGTTAGTGATGAACAGGAAGGGGAAGCAATAGACGCCGATTGCGACCTCTGTCATTACTTTGAGTTGGAATAAACAAGCTTTTCCCGAATGAGTGGGTACATAGGTATAAAGAGGCTGTTTAAAAAGTGAGGGTTGAGATTATCCTGTTTGGTTCTGGAGAGGTTTTCAAAACCAGGAAATTGTTATTAATCGATAGTCATATTCGTTGACTCCTCGATTTGAGGATTTTAGCACCTTAACAACAGCATAAAATCAGCTCACCGGGGCATCACTATCGCTACGGAAGCATACTAACCCCTGACGCCTGGTCAAGGTTACCCATGTTCTTTTTAAGGTTCTCTACACCCTTACCATGCAGGGCGCAGCGCGAGGCATGGCAAGCCTGTCCATCGCCGTAGCGCCAATTCTCTTTATTACCTGAGCACACAGGGCAAGATAGACGTGGATTTTCACATTGCCCAGTCCTCTCACCCTGGGGTTTGCCAGACGGTGGCTGCCCTTCTCCTCAGAGTAAGCCCTCTCCACGCTGGTGCGGGCGTTATACTTCTCCTGCCATTGGTCAGTCCCTCTGGGGATAGGGCCTATCAAACGGTAGTTCCTTTCGGGATGAAGATAAAAGCTTCGCCCGTAGGAAGATAGAGAGCAGGTGGAGCGAAAGAGGCACTGGCACTTGCCCAGAGCTGCTGGACAGCGGAACTTCAGCCGGCCCCGCTTCTTATCCTTGCCCCAGTAGACCACCTTGAAACCGGCAACACAGGTATAGGTGCCGTCGTCGGTGAGGTAAAGGGAGCCTGCGGTGATAGCGTCAACTCTACCCCTGAGATTTAGAGCAATGATAGGTGCGGCGCCTATCTCCTCAATGGCGAAGCGGTAGTTTTCATAGTTGTCGTAGGCAGCGTCCATCGAGGACGTAGCTATCTTGATTTCCGGGTGTCTGTCCTTAGTCTCCTTCAGCAGAGGCTTAGCCTGGGGAGAATCGACTTCATTGGCCGGGGTGACCTTAACATCCAGGGGTAACTGGGATTTGGCATCGACAATCAGGTGGACCTTGTAGCCGAAGAAGACATATTCCTTATTCTTGTATCCCCACCGGGCGTCACGGTCAGTGTAATCTCGGGGGCAGTGGCACTTCCCTTTGCAGGAGCAGGTTTTCTTGCCGAAGCGGTTGGCATAAGCCCAGAGGTGAGTGGAATCGATGGCGGTATCGCCACCCTGGATTACCTTTAGCGCTATAGCTTGGGCAATAAGCTGGTGGAGGCTTTCAAAGAAAATGTCCTCGCCCAGCCGGTGGCGGAAGTTGGTGAAACTGCCGTTCGAGGGAGTCTTAAGGAAATTGAAGCCGCAGAGGAGACATAACCGGGCATTGTAGCGAAGGGCTGAGGCAAGTTTTCTATCTGAGCTAACTTCACCCAGGTAGATGAGAAGCTGAGCCTTAAACAGGGAAATGGGGTCATAGCCTTCAGCTCCCTGGGTCGAATACTTGCCCTTTGCCAGAGAGTGGATAAAAGACCAGTCGATATTGTCGAAGATGACTTTGGTAGGGTCGTTGGGGTTGAGCTTGAGTGAGGCTTCATAAGTGGTGAAGGTGAGCTGATTGGCTGTTTTCATAGGCAGCAACCTCCAGTGCTGTTTAGTCAATTTTACCACGTAGCTGGAGGTGAAGAAAGGAAAAGGGAGGCTGGAAAGCTCATATTTTGAAGCTAAAAATGGGGCTTTCCAAAATTAAACGGCCTCAATAAACAAAGGAGGGGATGAAAAGCCATGAGTAAAGGAAAACTGGGACTAATCCTCAGCGTGGCACTGGTTTTTGTGATGGCTTTTGGGCTCATAGCCAGCCCCGCTGTAGCGCAGTTAGGTCCCGATAAAGCGGCACTTGT
>JBHIFE010000150.1:0-2090 GCA_046760985.1 Dehalococcoidales bacterium | reverse complement strand
CTCCTTTGGTGATTATGGAGGCCTTCCACTGAAAATTTTAACAGACGGCTTACGTTACCGTCAAAGCAGAACTGAGGTTGCCGATTATATGGAGGACGTGCTACTATGGATGGGCTGGTAGTGTCTTCGATAGGTTGCCTACCATCCACTCTCGCCAATACTGGAAGCCGAGTTAAGGAATAATGATGGAGATAATAACTAACTGGCTCTCCCAGATAGGATGGAAAATCTTCGTCATCCTTGCCATCGTCGCTGCGATATATGTGATGATAAGGCGTCTTCTCCCTGCAGTAATAAGGAGGACAGTACGGCAACGGATGAGGAAGCGACCCAAGGTGGAGAGGGAAAAAAGAGCCGATACACTTATTAGAATAATATCTAGCGTGTTAATTGTAGGCATAGGGATAATTACCCTCTTCATTGTTCTTCAGCAGGCGGGAATCAATATCACTGCTGCACTGGCTGGTCTAGGCATAGTCGGCATTGCTGTGGGCTTTGGCGCTCAGTACCTTATCCGTGACCTCATCGCTGGATTCTTTGTTTTCTTGGAAAACCAGTATAATGTTGGCGATGTAATACGGGTGGGGGATATCGGTGGAATAGTGGAAGAAATATCCGTCAGGCGGACTATCCTGAGGGACCTCGACGGGGCACGTCACATAATCCCCAACGGGGAAATCAGAACCGTGAGCAACCTCACCCAGGAGTGGTCACGGGCTCATATCAATATAAGCGTTGCCTACAAGGAAGACCTTGATAGGGTTATGGCGTTGATGAGGAAGACGTGGGAAGAAATGGCCCAGGACCCTGAATGGTCTCCCTTCATGAAAGTGGAAACCCCTTGGCTTCTGAGGGTAGATGAATTTGGAAACTCAGGCATAAACATAAAGATGGTGGGTGAAACCGAGCCCATCAAGCAGTGGGATATCATGGGGGAGTTTAGAAGGAGAATAAAGAAGGTCTTCGACCAAGAGGGTATCGAAATCCCATGGCCCCATGTGAAGCTCTACCTAGGTGACGAGCCGGTCAAGAAGCGGCTTTCCAAGTAAAGCTAGGTTCTGCCTGCCTAGAATCTACCGCATAGAGGCGTTGTAATCTATTTATAATCATAGAATCCTTTTCCTGTCTTGCGTCCCAGCCAGCCAGCAGCGATCATTTTTTTTAGTAGCGGGGGTGGAGCGTATTGTGGGTCTTTAAATTCTTCGTATAGGGAGTTGACAATATAGAAGACGGTGTCAAGGCCAATAAGGTCTGATAGGGCTAGCGGCCCCACGGGGTGGTTCAACCCGAGGTTTATGGCAGTATCAATGTCTTCTCTGGTGGCAACACCAGCGTCCAGCATACGGATTGCGTTAAGCAAGAAAGGCATCAACAAGCGATTTACAATAAAGCCGGGAGAATCTTGGGCGATGACAGCGGTCTTCCCCAGGGACTTACCAAAGGTCTTACCAGTTTCAAGGGTGTCATCGCTGGTAGAAATTGTCTTGACGACCTCTACAAGTTGCATAACTGGTACCGGGTTAAAGAAGTGCAACCCCAGTACTTTATCTGGCCTTGTGGTTACCATAGCCATATCAATAATTGATAGGCAAGATGTATTAGTAGCTAAAATAGCGTGTTTTGGGCAGATTTTGTCTATTTCAGCAAATATCTTCTTCTTCAAATCCATATTCTCGATAGCAGCTTCAATTATCAGGTCGCAGTCGCGGAAGTCCTTAGTGTTGGTGGTGCCTTTAATGCGGCTGAGTATGGCGTCCTTATCCTGTTGGGAGAGCTTACCTTTGTCTATGCTTTTAGTTAGCGCAGAATTTATGAAAGCCAGCCCCTTATTCAAAAGTTCATCGTTTATCTCTGAAACTACTACCTGATAGCCTGACTGAGCGCATACCTGAGTGATACCGGAGCCCATTAGTCCACAACCAACCACACCCACTTTCTTAACTTCCATAATGCTTCCTTTCTTTTAATTATTGAGGCAAGTTATCCTGCCTAGTAAACCGGTCTCTCTTTTCTAGGAAAGCGGCAGTTCCCTTGATAAAGTAGTCGACAGCCAAAAAAAGCTTCCCTTATGATTTTTGAGGTTTGTGTTT
>JBHIFE010000149.1:0-2108 GCA_046760985.1 Dehalococcoidales bacterium | reverse complement strand
ATTGATAACCAGCTCCGGGGCAGGTCGGGGCGGCAGGGTGACCCGGGGAGCTCTCGCTTCTATGTATCTCTAGAGGATGACATTATGCGTCGCTTCGGTGGCGACCGCATTAAGGGCTTTATGGGTTGGGTTGGTATGGATGAAGATACTCCTATTGAAAATAAATTGATTAATAGAGCTATCGCCGATGTGCAAAAACGGGTTGAGGGCTACCACTTTGATATGCGCAAGCACCTGGTGGAGTATGATGATGTGGTTAATAAGCACCGTGAGCTTATCTACGGTGAGCGAAAGAAAATCCTGGGTGGTGCCGACCTCAAGGCAAACATTTTAGAAATGGTCAAGGAAGAGATACGGAATATGGTAGCGGCTCGTATTGCTGATGAGCATGGCGTTGGCTGGGACATAGCCGGTTTAATTACTGATGTCTCCACAATCTTCCCCTTACCGCCAACGTTCAGTGCTGATTCTCTTTCCCAGATGAAGCCAAAGCAGATTGAAGATAAGCTAGTTGAGCTGGCTGAGGCTCTGTATGAAGCGCGGGAGAAGGAGCTAGGTTCAGATAATATGAGAGTGCTGGAGAGACTGGTAATGCTGCGCACCATGGATAACCTGTGGGTAGAGCACCTGACAGCGATGGAACATATGCGCCTTGAGGCGGGATGGCAGACTCTGCGCCAGACACGAGCGCTGGATGCCTACAAGAGTGAAGGCTATCGGCAGTTTGAAGTGTTACTGGACACCATTCGGCATGATGTGGTTCACACCATATACCGTGTTGGTATTGTCAGGAAGGAAGCTCCCCAGCCGGCACCGTCGGTAATGGCTCAGGCTGCTGGGCGGGGAAGTGGTAAGCAGCCGCTTAGAACCGGGCGGAGGAAGATAGGGCGCAACGAGCCCTGCCCCTGTGGCAGCGGCAAGAAATATAAGCATTGTTGTGGAAGGTGAGGGTGCAATGACCGACGAAGAGTTGCAAAAAGAAATTCAGCAAGTGTCGGAAAGCCTAGATAAGTTGTATAACTCGGACAAGCCGCTGACCAAAGAAGAGAAAAAACAGAAAAGAATACTTTCAGTAAGAAAGCAGATGCTGAACCGGATAAAGAAGGCAAGAGAGCAGAACGACAGGGACAGGGAACTTGCTGCCACCATAGAGTATGCCTTAATGACGTCAGTCGGGGAGAAACACCCTTATCTGATACCTTTAATAAAGTCAAAGTTTGGCTGGACAGTGTTTTAATTTGAGGAGGCAATAATGAGTAACTCGATTCCTATTCAAGAGGTAACCAAGGGATTTGCCGAAGATATTACTCTTCGGGAGTGCTATGAGAAAGAGGGCTTTGGTTTAGAAACTGGCTTTGAGAGGCAGGAGTGGGCTGAGCAGCGAGTATTAGAATTGAAGGAAGATTATGGCTTGACTGATACTGATATTCGCTTGGTTAAACACATTTCTACTCCTGAAACGGGCGAGAAGCCAGCTTGGGAGGTTTATGTAAAAGTCGGGAAAGGATTGGAAGTTCTTTTCCTTTGAAATATGTGTAAGTATGGAAGGTGAGAGATGTTAGACCAACTTGCTCAATCTTTAAGAGCGGCTGGGGGGACAGCCTTTGAATATATTGTTGCAAAGATTCTGAACAGCTTTCTTCTGGAAGATGATATTGTAGTTACACGGGCAAGAGAAGCTTCTTTACGCAGGTTAATTCACGATCAGTCTAATATATATCAAATAATGGATTTTACTAGAGTGCCAGTAAAGCGGCGCTGCGACCAGAGTCAACTTCAGGATTATCCTGATTTAGACTTATTTGCTCTTATCAGGCCAAGCAAATTTGGCCAGCTGTGGAGGTTACTAGCCATTATCAATTGCAAGGTTTCTTTTCATGCGCGTCATACAGAAGCAGCTTTCTGGGGACTACTTGTCCGGTTGAGCTCAAATATTCCTTTCGTGGTAGTTACAGAGGACCGAGACATATACAAGCCTAAACCTAGTGAATTAGGTCGTTCCTGTCAGGAATCTACAGAAACGAGGAGAATCCTAGAGAGCTTCAGCGATAGAGTTTACCTAATAAAAAGATATGATAATGAAAATGACCCCAAGCTGGGTAAGGATA
>JBHIFE010000148.1:0-2321 GCA_046760985.1 Dehalococcoidales bacterium | reverse complement strand
TTGTGCAACAGTTAACAAAACAAACAATCAATCTAGCACCCAGATTGGGTCTTATCGTCCAGTCCTATCAAATTCCTAACCGGGGTAATTGTGAAGACTGAGACTATGGGAACAACAGCAAGTCCGGCCAGCAATAACCAGCTTATTTGGTAACTGCCCCAGTTATCAAATGCCCACCCGGCTATGGCTGGGCCTATTATGCCTCCTATAGCACCAATGCCCTCTATTACGCCGTAAATGCTTCCGAAATTGGTTCTACCAAAGTACTCCCTCCCCAGTGATGGCAGGAGTGCATTACTACCCCCGTAACCGATACCCATTAGGAAGAGGAAAGGAACGAGTAACCAGATACTCATAGTAGAAGCATATGCGAAACAGAGTACGCCAGAACCTATCATAATGAAACTGGTTGTAGCTACCAGTCTTCGATTAAATTTGTCCCCGAACCAGCCAAAACCAAAGCGACCAAAAATACTCATTAGTGGGATTGCAGTAGCCACTAAGCCGGATCGCGCTCTGCTAATGCCAATGGTGCTGAGGTAAGGCATGACATGAGTTATTACAGCGGTAATCATCATCGTGTGATACATTCGTGAAAGGGCTAAACGCAAGAATGTTCCACTCTTAAGTGCCTGCTTTGTTCCTACCTCAGCCTCGACAACTTGCCAAGGATCCGCCTCATTGGGGTATGTTACTATGCCATGTTTCTGACCATCCGGAAAATAACCATATTGCTCAGGCTTGTGTCGAAACAAGAGCGACAGCGGTAAAGTCATAACTATCATACCCAAGGCAAGGATAGTTACCGCTGTGCGCCAATCATATGCTGCAATGAGTCTAACTATTACCGGGATTAGCAAGCCACTGAAGCCAAAGCCACAGATTGCTATGCCAGTCGCTAATCCTATCTTCTTGCGAAACCAGTTAGCAATTGCCGTCAGCAATACGGTTACCGTGCAAGCGCTGACACCTATTGAAAGTAGAGCAAAGGCCCCGTAAAACATGATTAGAGACCTAGCAGAACTAAGGAGGAGTAAACCGCTTACCGTGATAAACACACCACCGAATATAACCCTCCTGGGGCCCCAGCGATCGACAAGTATGCCCGCGATTGGTGATAGAAGGCCTATCTCTAAACCACGCAAAGAAGCAGCCAGTGAGATTTGCGTGTAGCTCCAGCCCATCTCGTTTGCTATAGGCTCAAAGAAGGCGGTAAACCCATAGAATACCGTTCCACCTACGTATAAGGCGATGAAGAAAGAGGCACCAACGATCCACCAACCGTAAAATATCTTAAATGGATTCCTGTTCCATATCATTATTAGTTAACAAAGTGACCCTGTAGAATCCGAAGGTCTGCGCAGTTTTCAGAAAGCACTTTTCAAACAGAGTGTATCGATACGATGGATAAATGCTAACATTTTGTCTGTGCCGTGCGCAATGCTTTCCGGAGTGTAAGGTCACAAAATATACTACTATCTTGTAAGCTGGCTTAAACAAACAGCCAAAATGTATAGAGGAGACGGGGAGGCCCGATCTCTGTCCTACCGAAATTGTTCTCCGGGCAGCAGAGAGCCGGCGAGCACCAGTAGTGACCCGCTTGAACCAATGCCAAAAGCCCATGTAAGAAGGTGACCACCGCCGGCCTCCCAGCATTCTCACGGAGTAGCTTGCGTAGGTGCCCTCACGGCCAGAAAGCTGAGGAGGTTAGACGCGAATGCTTGAGGTAAAGGATCAGTTCAGGGTCAAACGGAGTATCCAACTGGTGTTTAGGACATATAGGTACGGGCTCTAGTGTAATTGGCAGTCTCGCCAGCGCTGCGTTGTAAACCGTATCGGCCAGATACTGCAGATTAACTACGTCCTCCAGATTATATCGGACGAGGGTGTCAAGGGCAGCCGGATTCCCTCGCTGGTACTCACGCCACAGCAGAACGGCCACAAACCCATCGACTTCTCTTAGAGCTCCCTCACGCTCAATGCCTAGCTGAGCTTCTATCGATTTCAGCCCGCCTCTATAGCCAAGCTTTTTGAGCGGGTAGAGGAGGTCAATGTGTGCCTGGTGGTCAGGCAGGTCCGTGAGGCTTCTCCGTATGAAAGGGACGTCAAAACGCTTCCCGTTGAAGGTAACTATAACAGAGTACTTCCTAATCTCCTGAGCGAACTCCTCCAGATTTATACCCCTTATGAAGACTTTGGTCTCCAGCCCATTGAAAAGCCCAATCAGAGTGATAATATCCACATCAAAGAATAAGCCTGTGGTTTCAATGTCCACGAAGGCCACCCTATCCCTGAACTCGGCATACAGTCGCCATACCTCA
>JBHIFE010000147.1:0-2374 GCA_046760985.1 Dehalococcoidales bacterium | reverse complement strand
TTGAAACTCTTGCTATCCTTTCATGGCTATCGCCTTTCCATCCTCTCATGAATATCACGGGCTATCATTGCGACATCTTTTATCCCCGCTGCTATCTCCCTCTGCCCAGCCTGAAGCTCTTTTAGCCCATTTTGGATTTCTCTCTGCCCATCCAGAAGAGCCCGCATATAGCGCCCATTAGTTCGGTAGATGTATACCAATATTATTCCCAATATTGCTAAAGCTACGCTTACAAGTCCTATAGCAACTTCCATTGTTAACCTCCCCCCTTAATCCCCCTCTCCTTCAAAGAAGAGGGGGAAATGTTTATCGAAGAGAGACTTCGCCTCTCTTTGACTCTTCTTATAGTATTTATTCCTTCAAAGGAGCCAGGAAGGATTGGGTTTGAAGGGGCGAAGCCCCTTCAAACTGCCTTTATTAACTGGATGCTCCACTCTTATTGACTAAACTAAATTACGCAGTCTTTGTTATCTAGTCTTGCCTTTGGTTAATCCCAGCTCTTTAGCCATTCTGAGAGCATACTGGTCGGTCATACCGGCGATATAGTCAACTACCCTTCGCTCTGTCTCATCACTGTAATAGCAATACTCTGCTGGCAGCCTGTCTTCATGCTCATTAAAGTATTGATATAATAGACGCACCACCTGTCTTGCCTTTTCGGCTTCCTCGAGAGCTGAACGCAGGTTATACACCTGTTCAAAAAGAAAGTCGCGCAGATTGTTGGTCTCCTCCAGAACCGTCTGGCTCATACCTATACTTGGCGACTCAGTCAGGCTATTTCCTGTTGCTGTCCAGGAGTATTCAATAACATCACTGACCATAGTATTGATGCGTTGTGAGTGGAAGCGCCCCAATACACTAACCGGCCCGAGGGGCAAATCGTTCTCGGTGATTATGCCCGCCCTGATAGCGTCACCAATGTCATGATTGATATAGGCAATGGCGTCAGCAATCTTACACACCTGACCCTCCAAGGTGTTTGCCTTTCCCGAGCCCTCTCCCAGAATAGCTACCCTTGTCTTGGAGTGATTAACAATACCGTCTCTCACCTCCCAGGTAAGATTGAGTCCCTGGCCATCCTTTTCTAAAAGGTCAACAACTCGCAGGCTTTGTTCATTGTGGCTAAATCCTTTGTGGTAGAACTCATTTAGAACCTCCTCACCCACATGACCGAAAGGGGTATGACCTAGGTCATGACCTAAAGCGATTGCCTCAGTCAAGTCCTCGTTAAGATTTAAGGCTCGAGCTATAGTTCGGGCTATTTGAGACACCTCTAGGGTGTGGGTGAGCCGAGTTACATAGTGGTCACCCAGGGGGGCAATGAAAACCTGTGTCTTATGCTTAAGTCGGCGAAAAGCCTTGCTATGGATAATACGGTCCCGGTCACGCTGAAAGGCAGTGCGTACCGGGCAAGACTCTTCGTATTTGAGCCTGCCTCGTGATAACCTACTTTTGGCAGCATAGGAAGAAAGAGCTTCTTCCCTTTCCTCAATCATCTGGCGGATATTAAGCCGACTAATCATTAAGGCTTAATTCCCAACCTCGCTTCTGCCTTGGCGATTATCTCTCTGGTTTTGCCAATCATATCGGGGCTTATTGATACTGAGGTTATACCCCACTCCACCAGTTTTTCGGTAAGTTCGGGGTACACTGATGGTGCCTGCCCGCAAATAGAGGAGGTTACCCCCATACTGTTGGTTACTTTAATAGCTCTTTCCAGAGCTAGAAGCACTGCCTCGTCTCGTTCGTCAAAGGTCTCCTGTAACTTTTCGCTATCCCTATCAATGCCCAAGATAAGCTGGGTCAGATCGTTTGAACCAATGGATATGCCATCAATACCGACCTCAAGGAATTTCTCCATGATGAAGATGTTGGATGGTACCTCAGTCATCATCCATAGCTTGAAGTCGTCGGAACGCTTTAGTCCCTCAGATTCCATAATTTGTTTAGTTTGGGCAAGTTCATTAACTGTTCTGACGAAAGGAAGCATTACCCATAGATTATGGTAGTTCTGTCTCACCTTCTTTATAGCTTCTAGTTCCAGCTTAAACACGTCAAGGTCAGTGATATATCGTGAAGTCCCTCTATAGCCAAGCATAGGATTCTCTTCCTCAGGCTCATATTCTTGACCGCCGATGAGCTCTCGGTATTCATTGGTCTTGAAGTCGGTGGTTCTATAAACTACCGGGCGCCGGTCAAAGGCTTTGGCAAAGATAGCGAGGCCATCAGCGAGTTTGTCGGTAAATTCACCACCTCGGTTCTGGCTAATCATATAGCTGGGGTGCTCACCAATCTGAGCGATGATGAACTCAGCTCGAAGTAACCCCACGCCATCTACATTATGAGTGGCTACTTTCTCAGCTAGGTCGGGCTG
>JBHIFE010000146.1:0-2414 GCA_046760985.1 Dehalococcoidales bacterium | reverse complement strand
CATTGCCTAGTCAAGGGGATGCCACAAATAACAAAACGCCCTTTTGTTCAAATAACAGCCACAACTAAATCCAGTTATCGGCGCTGCCGCCTCTATGTCATCACCCAATCTCCATAGTCAAAGCAGTGGCGTGTTGCGTCAAAATAAACTGTTACCGAAAAGGGTATGATTGCGTCATAAATCATGTTACCGAAGCCTCATAAGTTTTAACTTTCCTTGGTTGATGGACAGGGCGTTCTGCCAGATTCCATAGGCGTTCCAGGTTCTCATTGATTTGCTTCAAGAGCAGGACGGGGTTTAGGCCATAATAAATTGCTGCCAACTCCCGTCGCTTAGTCTCGTTAAGCACACCTGCCTCTAGCAATCGTTGATAGGGCGTCCGTGCCCTCTCATAGACCTTGTGCACCTTTGCTCCGTGCCTGGTCTTACTCACCAGCTTCATTACTGGCTGAAAGAAGTTTATGTAGAGACGGAGGAGGTCATAGACGCCATTTAGAGTCTCTAACGCAGCTCTAGAGTTATACCGGTCATAACCCACCAGCCGCCGCACCACTGACCAGTTCTTTTGCTCTACATGGCAGCTATCGTTCTTCTTGTAGGAGCGAGAGCGGGTAAAGGTAATCCCCTCCCGGCGGCAATAAGTATAGAGGCGTTGGTTGATGAACTCACTGCCATTATCTGAGTCTAACCCCAAAAGAGGGAAAGGTAAGCGCTTTCGCACTCGGTGGACAGCACCACCTACGCGCTCCTGACCTTTTCCCCATACTCCCATACATTCTGACCAGCCGGTGGCCACATCTACCGTAGACAGCGTGGTCAAGTAGAAGCCCTCAGCGCTGTCACCACAGTGAGGCACCAGGTCAACTTCCAGGAAGCCAGGGCGATCCTCCTGCCAGTCAGCAAAGGTTCGGATAGGGATGGAACTCTTAAGCAAGCTCCCTGGCTTGGTAGTGGTAAGGGGATGACGGCCCCCAAGCCGTCGCCAGGGGCGCAGAAGCCGGTCAATAGTAGATGGGCTCATTCGGCAAAGCTGAGCTTCAATCTCAGCGGTCATGACCCCGTCGCCATGTCTTCTTAGGACCTTGACTAGCTCCGGCAGAAACGGATGCAAGCGCTTGGAACACAAGCGGTCGGTAGCTTCCCAGGCTACCCTCAGTGCGTCAGCCACGCCAGTACCATATTGCCGAGGCCGCCCACGTCTTTTGCTCCCTCTGGGCTGATTTCCTCGATGGAGTAAACGGATCGCAGCCTTGTGGTGATAGCCTATCACCTTTGTGAACTCATCCAAAATCTTGCCCTTTTCCTTCTTTGATGCCCGGAGATATCTCCATCGCACCGCTTCGGTATATTCTCGTATGCTGCCTCTCGTCATTTTGTCCTCCTCTTTGGTAACACTTTTTCTGAGGCAACCATACCATATTCGGTAACAATAATTATGACGCAATTCGAAGGATTGCAATAACCATCAGAAAGTGGTAAAATAACAAAAAAGAGTAAACTTGAACCTTTAAGCTAGTCCCGAGAGGCTGGCAAGGGAAATAGTAGGGTTTAGGACAAAACCTCTTGCCAGCCAGGGTAAGAGGTTATTTTTATGCAAAAAATTGTCATGACCGGAGAGGATATCAAACGAACACTAGCCCGGGTTGCCCACGAAATTGTTGAGAGGAATAAAGCCATTGAGCAAGTGATACTGGTTGGCATGCACACCCGCGGCGTGCCTTTGGCTAAGCGCCTAGCCGCCAAGATAGAACACTTCGAGAAAGTAAAAATACCGGTTGGCGCTTTAGACATCAGCCTCTATCGAGATGAGCTTTCCCCGTCAAATCTGCAACCCACTGTTCGGCACACTGACATTCCGACCAACATTGATGGCAAATCTGTAGTGTTGGTTGATGACGTGCTCTACACCGGTCGCAGCATCCGAGCGGCTATGGATGCTCTTATTGACCTGGGGCGACCCCAATCAATTCAATTAGCCGTATTCGTTGACCGTGGTCACCGTGAGATGCCGATACGGGCTGATTATGTCGGTAAGAACATACCAAGCTCCAGACAGGAAGAAGTACAGGTCCGACTGGTGGAAACCGATGGTGTAGATGAAGTGACCATCACAAGCGTGGCAAGCAACCAGCCTTCCGGCAGTGAATTGAGAAAGGTAAGCCACTCAAAAAGGAGTTACCATGGCTCTGGCAAATAGAAGTCTAGTGACCATTGATGACCTATCCAACGCTGAAATAGAGGCGCTGTTTTCCTTGGCCGATGAGATGTCGGCCTCCATGGATGAGCAGTTTGATGTATGCCAAGGTAAGGTTATGGCGAGCCTGTTTTTTGAGCCTAGCACCAGGACACGGCTGTCATTTGAAACGGCGATGCACAGGCTTGGGGGCAGAGTTATAAGTGCGGTTGATATAGAG
>JBHIFE010000145.1:0-2546 GCA_046760985.1 Dehalococcoidales bacterium | reverse complement strand
GCGGCTCTTCTGGGCAAAGAGTTCACCCTGAAAGCTCTGGAGAAGGGTGAGCCTGTCCCGAAGAAAGAGCGCCGTCTGACGGAAGTCACCTTCTTTGAGTAGAGGTAATTCATATGGCTTACTTTATGGGCATTGATGTTGGGTCGGGAAGCAGCAAGGGGGTCATCACCCGGGATGGCGAGCTTCTGGCTTACCACCTGCTTCCTTCTGGAACGAACTACCGGGCGGCGGCGCAGCAGTTGAGAGATGAGCTGCTGGCCAAAGCGAGACTATCTCCCGAAGACATCGCCTATACCGTAGCCACCGGGCAAGGGGCAGCTAACGTTGCTTTCAGTGATAAACAGGTTACCGATATCCGGTGCTGTGCCCGGGGTATAAACCGCCTTTTGCCCTCGGTGCGGACGGTGATTGATGTGCAGGCGCAGTCGAGTCAGGTGATTCGACTCAGCGAGAGCGGGCAGGTAATCAATTTTGTGGTCAGCGAGAAGTGTGCCGCCGGCAGCGGGCGCTTTCTGGAAGTCATCGCCAATGTGCTCCAGATAGAGCTTAAAGATATCGGCGCTTTATCCCTAAAGTCAAAAAATCCGGTGGCTTTCACCACCGGCTGCGCTGTCTTTGGAGAATCCGAGGCGATATCCAGGGTGGCGGAGGGCAGTGCCAGAGAGGATATTCTGGCCGGGGTGCATCAGGCGCTGGCGGACAAAATATCGGCGCTCATTGAGAGGGTTGGGTTGGAGAAGGACTGTGCCATCAGCGGGGGCGGTGGACTTGATGTTGGGCTGATTAAAAGGGTGGAGGAGAAGCTGGGGATTAAGTTACTGGTGCCCCCCCACCCCCAGATGGTTACCGTTCTGGGTGCCGCCATTATGGCTGAGGAGATGGCAGGAGCGGACTGAAATTAAAAGGGCGCTAGCAACCGCATGAACAACTATATTACTCCCCCACATCATCTACAGCGAGTATCACGTAGGGCTCATATATGATGTATCCGACGATACCCGTCTCCTCTACGAAGAGGGGATCGGCTACAATCCATATTCCTTCTTCATAGTTATCATAAATATCGCTCGTTTTATAAGGCATGAGATTGTCTGTACCAGGTATATATTTGAAATACCGTTTTCCCAATGGGTATGATATATCAAGCTTATCAATTATAATTTCCTCTTCCTCTAGAAACGATGCAGTTTTTTGTGGGTAATAAACCAGGCATGTTACATGGTCTACCTTTTTATCTCCTGTTGTGTCAACAAATGCAATCATTGCATCCAACCCAGATGATTCATACATACTAGCTAATAGCACAGCATAATCATCACAATCTCCTGCCTTAGAATCCAATGTCTCATGTGGATATGCCATATATTCAAAACCCAACGGATCAGTTACGTATACAATGTTGTTTGCGACCCAGTTATGAATCTTCCAAATCTTCCACGAATCCGCATTACTAAATACCCCTTCTGGGACATCACTTATTATTGACATCGTGGTGTCCCTTACTTGTTTATTCAGAGGCATTACATAATCTGAGAATAGTCCGCTTGGAATTTCAATATCAGCAGTGGCCTCTTCTATGTCCATTTCATAGAAGAAGACAGGTTCTTCTTCCCCGCTTCCTTCTAGGTATTCAAATACCCCGCCTGTCTCCAAGATAAACCTACAGTCATAAACGGAAAAACTTTTACCTGTAATTATGAAATCATGCTTAAATTTTCCTCTTTCACCTGAAGGAATAGGATCAGGGGTTATTTTGCACTTTTCTGTCTTTAGAAGGTTCCCATCCTCGTCATAAAAGAAGAACTCGATTAACAGTCTAGCTATAGGTATTTTCCCGATATTTTCAATGCTACCTTCTACATAGTAATGCTGTGCAGTGCCCTTCACAGTTATCCACTCCAACTTAATTTCCTTTCTAAGAATAGGTATATCTGAGGTCTCTGTTGTAACCTTTTCATTTAATTTTTTAGCATTCTCAATATCAAGTGTTTTAGTATTTTCATAGTACATAGCCCTCAGCTGAAGTTCATACGAGGTGACTTCGCAACTCTCCCTTTCTACCCAGTAATCCTCTGTTCTAACGATTTCTGTCGTTAGTGGTCCCTCTTGCCTTACCTCGCCTAACACTGAAAATAGCCATTTCCCATCACCTTCATACTTGGCTGTCTTAGTATCTTTTAATAAATCATTTTTGCTATATCCACCTGGCAATTGGCTTGGAATTTTATTCCATATCAGTGAACAAACCTCATCCTCTGAAAGTTTCGGCTCATCAGTAGCAGGGGATAAAGGCGGGGGCGTGGGGGCAGGGGCTGGAGCTGGTGCAGGCGTAGGGGCTGGGATCGGAGCTGGAGTGGGTGCAGGTGAAGGTGGAGCTGGTTCAGGTTGTTGCTGGCAGGCAGCTACCAATGCCACGGGCAATAAGAAAAGTAGGCTCAATATGCCTAGAATGACTATTTTCCTCATTTGTGACATCTCCTGTTGACTAATTAAAAGGGCGCCAGCCACCGCATTTTATTTAACGGTCACCAGCGCCCCTTTTCATG
>JBHIFE010000144.1:0-2646 GCA_046760985.1 Dehalococcoidales bacterium | reverse complement strand
GACCAAGCTGGGCGACACCGGTATGATTGCCACCGACCTCTTGCCAGCACTGCCTTTGGTTATTAAACAATTAAAAGAGTGAGATACTAAAGGAAAGTCAAAGAGAGGCGAAGCCTCCACTCTGGAGCAATAATTAGGGGCGTCCAAGAGGGGCGAAGCCCCTCTTCCAAAATCTTCCCCCTCTCCTTGACAAGGAGAGGGGGATACAGGGGGTGAGGTCACCTTATTAAGAGTAAAGGGGGGATGGGGTTACCTAATAAAAACCCGGGGGTGAGGTTGATAAACAATAAAAACTTTGAGATAGAACGCAAAGAGAGATACTATGCTATTAGCCGTTGATATAGGCAATACTGACATTACTCTAGGGGTTTTTGCTGACGAGAAGCTTCGTGCTACCTGGCACATGGCTACCAGCATTGACCGAAGAGCTGACGAGTATGCTGCCTTACTACTTAACCTATTGCACCAGCAAGGTATGGACACATCTGACATTAAAGAAGTAGCCTTGTGCAGTGTTGTCCCACCACTGATAGCTACTTTTGAGGACTTGTTTCAACGCTACTTTCATACCTCGCCATTGGTGGTAGGCGCTGGAGTTAAGACCGGGGTGCGCATCCGCTTGGATAACCCCAGAGAGGCTGGCGCTGACCGTATTGTCAATGCTGCCGCTGCCCACCACCTTTACGGTGGTCCAGTAATTATTACTGACTTCGGTACTGCCACTACCTTTGACACCGTATCCAAGGAAGGCGACTACCTTGGCGGAGCCATTGCCCCGGGTATAGTTACTGCCGCTGAGACTCTTTTTATGCGAGCGGCAATGCTACCCCGAGTGGAACTAACCCGACCCAAACATACCATCGGTACCAACACTATTTCCGCCATGCAATCAGGACTTATCTTTGGCTACGTAGGTCTGGTTGAGGGTATAGTGGCTCGTATTCAGCAGGAATTGGGGGAAAAAGCCAAAGTGGTGGCTACCGGGGGTTACGCTGGACTCATTGCTAAGGAAACCGCCATAATTGACGTAGTAAATCCCGATTTAACACTGGTTGGATTAAGACTCATCTACCTAATGAACAAAACCTAACTCCAATAAGGAGATAATAATGCTAGCCAACAAAACCATAGTTCTGGGCATAACCGGGGGTATAGCTGCCTACAAGGCAGCCGACCTCGCCAGTAAATTAACTCAGGCTGGAGCCAGGGTTGAGGTGGTTATGACCGAGTCAGCCACCAAGTTTATCGCCCCGCTGACCCTGCGCAGCATTACCAGCCGACCCGTGGTAACTGACATGTTTGAGCCTGCCTCTGAGTTCAGCCTTGAGCATGTCGCTCTAGCCGAGGCGGCTGATGTGGTTGCCATTGCCCCGGCTACAGCTAATACCATTGCCAAAATTGCCGCCGGTATCGCCGATGATATGCTTACCTGCCTGGTGCTGGCGACCGAAGCCCCGGTTATTGTGGCACCATCCATGCACGATACTATGTTACTAAATCCCATTACTCAGGATAACCTGGCTAAACTCAAAGCCAGGGGCTTTATTATTGTTGAACCGACTTATGGTCGCTTAGCCTCAGGCAAAATGGGTTGGGGGCGACTGGCTGAGGCGGAGACAATCGTCAGCACCATAAAGCAGGTACTGGGCAGAAAGGGTGATTTGGCTGGTAGACGCATCGTGGTTACCGCCGGTGGCACCCAGGAACCCATTGACCCTGTCCGCCATATCGGGAATCGCTCTTCAGGTAAAATGGGCTATGCCATGGCGGAAGCCGCCCGGGATAGAGGGGCAGCAGTAACACTAATCACCGCCCCCACCTCCCTCCCCGACCCAGCAGGCGTTGAGGTTGTCCACGTCCAGACTGCCAGCCAGATGAAGATAGCAGTGGCTGAGGCAGTATCCCAGGCTGACGCCCTGATTATGGCTGCCGCCGTCGCTGATTATCAGCCAAAAGCTGTCGCCAAGACCAAAATCAAGAAAGAAGCCCCGGGTCTGACACTGGAGCTGGTCAGAACCCCCGATATTCTCACTGAAGTAAAAGGCAACTTCCTCAAGGTCGGCTTTGCTGCCGAAAGCGAAGATGTAGTCGCCAATGCCAAACAAAAGCTTGAGAAGAAGCAGCTTGACCTCATTGTCGCCAATGATATTACCGATGCCCAAAGTGGCTTCGGCGCTGATACCAATAAAGTAACCCTAATCGACCGAGACGGTAAAACAGAAAGCCTGCCCCTCTTAACTAAAAGAGAGGTGGCTGAGAAGATATTGGATAGGGTGGTGGGGTTATTAGGTAAGAAGGAGAGTTGAGACAAAAGGGGTGAGGTTAGTCTAGGGTATAAATTCAAAGGGGGCAAAATGGGATTTCTAAGTCTATTCAAGAGCAATTTCACTCGTATTGCGGAGAATACTACCAAGTATTACCTTGAACTAACTAGAAATTATAGTAACAGATTTGATGACGAGGTCACTCTCCTAACCACAACAGGTGTTTTGGATGCTCAGACCTATGTTTTTATTGAGGGTTCAATTGACCTAGAGACCATAGCCCATTTAGCCAAGCAGGTGGTTTCAAAAGAAGAATTAGAACCTACTTCATATCAAAAAATAGCATCGCAAGCAAAACTTGAGAAGTTTCTCGCTAAATCAC
>JBHIFE010000143.1:0-2670 GCA_046760985.1 Dehalococcoidales bacterium | reverse complement strand
GAACTGGAAAACCCGTAGATTCGGTCCCAATTTGCGGCGTTTAGTTTCCCGAATTAGCCGCCTCTTTGGCTAAACATAAATAGGTAGCAGAAAGGAGGAGGAGATGGCAAAAACAAGTTTCGTTCCTAACCCAGCCAAAATTAAGGTTATCGGCTTAGGTGGCGGCGGCTCTAATGCCATAACCCGTATGCTCAGAGAGGAAATCCAAGGCGTAGAGTTCATCGCCATGAATACCGACGCCCAAGCCCTGGCCATCTGTGAAGCCCCGACCCGCATCCAGCTTGGAGAAAAGCTAACCAAGGGATTAGGCGTCGGTGGTGACCACACCATGGGTCAGAAAGCAGCCGAAGAAAGCCGTGATGAACTTAAGGAAATTGTCTCAGGGGCGGATATGGTATTTATCACCGGCGGTATGGGCGGTGGCACTGGCACCGGGGCTGCCCCGGTTATTGCCGAATTGGCTAAGCAAGGGGGCTCCCTCACCATTGCCATAGTAACCAAACCGTTCGCCTTTGAAGGCGTCCACCGTTGCCAGGTAGCAGAGGAAGGCATTACCCGCCTATTAGGCAAAGTTGATACCCTCATTATTATCCCTAATGATCGCTTGCTCAACCTCTGTGACTCACAAACCAATGTAGATAGTGCCTTTAGACTCGCCGATGACGTCCTGAGACATGGCGTCCAGGCTATCTCTGAGGTTATCACCGTCCCTGGGCTAATTAATCTTGATTTTGCCGACATCAAGGCAGTAATGAAGGATGCTGGTCCCGCTTGGATGTCTATAGGTATCGGTTCAGGTAAAAACCGAGCCATAGATGCCGCCAGGGAAGCACTAGCCAGTCCTTTGTTGGACGTCTCTATCGAGGGGTCAAAGGGCGTCTTATTCAATGTTGTCGGTGGTTCCAGCCTCACCCTATTTGAAGTCAATGAAGCGGCTGAGGTCATCAAGGAAGCAGTAGACCCCGACGCTAACATCATCTTCGGCGTGGCTCATGACCCCAATATGAACAAGGAGGTCAAGATTACTCTAATTGCTACCGGCTTTACTTCTAAGACGGGACTGGCAGGAGTCAGCCGGGAAGATGAACTTAACCAATTCCTTAAGGGCTTGAAGAGTGAAGAGGAGTTAGATGTTCCCTCCTTCCTGCGCCGTCCTCTCTTCAGTCATCGGCGGCAGGCAATAACTCCATCCACCAAGCTGGTTAAACCTCCGTTACACGCTCCAGACGTTAGGGCTCCCGGGGAACTTACCAAATAAAGGTCGACACAAGAACCAAGTTCTTGTGAGGTAAGCCCTGGGGTCAGTAAAAAGGCTGTAGGTGCTTTAGTCACTTGGGAAAATCCGTGGCTTCCTAGGTGCTAATATCCTACAGCCTTTCTGTTTTTCTACACCATCATCGGAAAAATTAACCACATTGCCCTTGACAAACACTATATATTGTGGTATAGTGTTGTCATTACCCTATAAGGTGTGGTTATGAACTGTCCTTACTGTGGCTATCACGATTCTAAAGTTATTGATTCTCGCAACGTAAATGACGGTATACGCCGCCGGCGTCAGTGCCTAAGCTGTGACGCTCGTTTCACCACCTACGAGCGACTACAACCAGCCAGTCTCTTTGTTATTAAGAAAGACAAAAGGCGTGAGGAATTTAACCGTGATAAGCTGCTAACCGGTATTCGTAAAGCCTGTGAAAAACGACCGCTACCTGCCGGCATAGTTGAGAAGCTTGCCGATGATATAGAAGCTGACCTCTACCACATGGGTAAGGCTGAGATACCCAGTGGTATCATCGGTGATATGGTAATGGAAAGACTAAAGAAGCTGGACTACATTGCCTATATCCGATTTGCCAGCGTCTACCGGGAGTTCACCGACATCACAGCATTGAAACAGGCGGTGGATACCCTGGTCACCAGCCAAGCAGAGACACCCCGAACTACCAGCCAACTGCCCTTACTGCCTAAAGAGGCAATACAAACGCTAGTTAACGGCCAGCGAAGGGGTCGGAAATGAACACAGATAAGCAATCACCCAAGAAACCGCCAGTTAGTCGCACCCAGATTGCCAAGGCTATCTTCGCTGCCGCCGAGGCTATGGGCATGGCTAATAGACACCAAGTAGAGCAACTCACCAGTCAGGTGATTGAACGCCTGGAACAGCCCCAACCGTTACCCGGAATGGAACACCTGGTGCCAAAGCCTCGTCAAAAAAAGAAGCGCCCTATCCCAGATTCCGAGATTCAGACTATAGTCAGAGACATCTTAGCTACAGAAGAGCCGGCTAAGCGGGAGGAGGTTCAACCCAAAATGGAAACTACCACGGTTAAGCCAAAGGTTCGGCTCACTGGCGGCATCAATCTTACTGAAAACGCCCTTCGTGTTCTGGAAAGAAGGTATCTCAAGAAAGATAAGCAGGGACAGGTTATTGAGACACCCGATGAGATGTTCCGCCGAGTAGCCCAGACTATCGCCTCGGCTGAACTCATCTACGACCCTGAGGCAGACGTTAAGGCTTGGGAAGAGGCATTCTACCAGTTAATGGCAAATCTGGAGTTCCTGCCCAACTCCCCTACCCTGATGAATGCCGGGAGGGAGTTGGGGCAACTGTCAGCCTGCTTTGTCCTTCCCGTTGACGATGCAATGGAGTCTATCTTTGATGCAGTAAAG
>JBHIFE010000142.1:0-2672 GCA_046760985.1 Dehalococcoidales bacterium | reverse complement strand
TCCAGTTAGCAATCCCCTCAAGCTGCTGGTCATCATCATTCATGGTGGGTATGATGTTGGTAACCACCTCAACATGCATATTCCACTTGGCTTTAGCCCGCTTGGCAACCTCAAGTATTCCCCGCCAGTGGGGGACCTTGGACAGGTCACGATAAAAGGCATCAGAGAAACCCTTAACATCAACGCGCCAAGCATCTAGATAGGGTCCGATGGTATCCATTGCCTCCGGAGTCATGTAGCCATTAGTTACATAGACAGTATACAGGTTGTTCTCCTTTGCCAGCTTGGCTGAGTCCAGAGTGTACTCAAACCATATGGTAGGCTCATTGTATGTCCAGGCAATACCCTGGCAGTGATAGTGTTTGGTCAGTTCTATAGCCACCTGAGGCGAAACATCTTTAGAGCCACGCCAAGGTTCATCAATTTCGGGGCAAGAAATTTCCCAGTTCTGGCAGTGCTGGCAGTGAAAATTACAGCCCCACCCACCTAAGGAGAAAACAAGGCTACCGGGAAAGAAGTGAAATAAGGGTTTCTTTTCAATCGGGTCAGCGGCTACCGATGATGCCTTGGCATAATTCATGTTATACAGGACACCATCTCTACTTTGATACATGCGGCAAACACCAAACTTATCCGGGGCTATGTTACAGCGCCACTGGCAGATATTACACCTCAACCTGGAGTTGGGTAGCTTTTCATAAAGCATTGCCTCGTGCATAGTTAGCCCCTGCCCTTATCCTTAACTTAATTATATCACTCAACCATTGTCAATTATAGCCTGTAGATTGATGTTTGTTGTCACCCTCACCCCCTTTGTCCCCCTCTCTCAAGGGAGAGGGGAATGATAATAAAAAGAGGGCTCCCGCCCCTCTTAAACACACTGACTATTCTCCAATGCTGTCTCAAGTTAACTGGCGATATTGTTAATGAATTCGTTTACCTGGTAGTCCCACTCCCTAAATACTAACTCTACTCTGGTTTTCCTTTCTCGGTGCAGACGGTGACTGCAACTGAACCGCCCCCTCCTTCAAAGTAGGCACAGGCAGGAGCTTGCTGTTTAATTTCTAACCCATAATCTTTAGGATCAAAGAACTCCAAGGCTCGCTTAATTGCCTCCTCAGGGCTTAGCTTAGTTTTGGCTTCGACTCTCGTCATCTTTGTATTCCCGTGCTCCCTTAATTGTAATGGATAGTGGCATGACAAAGATGATCTTCACAAGTGAGCCTTACTTTACCAATGAGCCTTAAGGGATTATAATAGGTTGGCAAGTTTTGTGAAATAGAGCCGGAGGTGAAGTTTGATTGCTTTATATGTAGCCTCTTCAGAAGAAGCTGTGGGGAAGACCACAATTGGTGCTGGAGTGGGCAAGTATTTACTGGGGGAGAACAAGAAAGTAGGTTTTCTAAAACCAATTATCGCTGATAAAAGACCTAAAGAAGATAATGACAGTGATGCTGTATTCATGAAGCAGATTTTGGCTTTGTCGGAGCCAGTTAATTCTCTTTGCCCGCTGGTTGGTAAAGAGGCTCTGACAAATAAAGTTAAACAAGCCTATGCCAAGGCTTCTCGGGGTAAAGATGTGGTTATTGTAGAGGGTATGTGTGGACAGAGTCCAGATGACAATCTGAGCAAGGCTTCTTACCAGATAGTAAAGGCATTGAAAGCCAGAGTGATTATTGTAGAAGGTTATTCAAATCAATCGTCTAGGATGAAGCTTATTGATACCTATAAGGGGTTTGGAGAAAACTTATCGGGTATCATCTTGAATAAGGTGCCAAGAAGTCAACTGAAGCGTGTGCACGATGAGATATCACCTCAGTTTGATAAGGCAGGGATAAATGTTTTGGGAGTACTTCCCGAGGATAGAATTCTATTCACGCTAACTGTAGGGGAGCTGACCAACTATATTCAGGGAGAAATACTAAACAATGCTGAGAAAGCAGCGGAATTGGTGGAAAACTTTATGGTGGGGGCAATGTATGTTGACTCTGGTATAGAATACTTCGGTCGTAAAACCAATAAGGCGGTAGTGGTTAAGGATGACCGTCCGGATATGCAACTAGCAGCTCTGGAGACTTCAACCAAGTGCCTTGTCATCAGTGGCGATAAAGCACCAATCTATTCTGTTCGTTATCGAGCAGAAGATAAGGGCGTTCCCATTATTTTAACTAAGAGTGATGCCAATACTATAGTAAAGAGCCTTGAAGATGCTCTGGACAAAGCCAGATTTAACCAGGCGGAGAAATTACCGAAGCTCAGCGAAATTATGGAGCAGCACCTCAGCCTTCAAGCTATATCTAAAAAACTAGGTTTAGCTGGCTAAAAATAGTCATTGATAAAAGAGAGACATTGTTATACAATTTTCTTTCGTTGCCTGGTCTGGCTTAGACACCGGGTAATTTAAGCAAATCTTCTAAGGAGGGTAGGTGATTGAATGCGCTAGGCAAACATTTACTTTTGGAACTGAAGGGCTGTAACAAGGAGGTGTTGAATGACCTAAGCTTTCTCAAAGGTACCCTGCTGGCGGCGGCAGAGGAATGCGGTGCCACCGTGTTAGGTGACTCCTTTCACCGGTTTAATCCTCAGGGAGTGAGTGGAGTGGTAATTATTGCTGAATCCCATCTATTCATTCATACTTGGCCAGAATATGGTTATGCTGCCGCCGATATTTT
>JBHIFE010000141.1:0-2709 GCA_046760985.1 Dehalococcoidales bacterium | reverse complement strand
TTTTATTTAATAACCCCATCCCCCTTCCCTTCCCCCTTATCAAGGGGAAGGGGGAAATAGATATATAAGAGGGGCTTCGCCCCTCTTAAACACCCCATAGCTATAAGGGGAGCCCAAGAGAGGCGAAGCCTCTGTTCAACTCTCCTTCAAGTCCATTGATTCCAGCCTAAGCCCGTCTTCTCCAACCAGCTCTACCAGTCGCTGATGAAGCTCGGGACAATAGTTGATATAGATATTGGACAGCCTGAGGTTAATAACCCTTTCCCCATTGGTTACACTTAGTTTTACCACATCCTGCCCGGGGAAGTCCCTAAGAGTAGCAACCAATTTATGCAGATTGGTTCTATCCCTCTCCTCGTCACTGGTCTGACTGAGGCTGATTACCAGTCGGCGGCTTTCCACAGGTGCGGTGCTGGCGGCAACTTCCCCAGCTACCAGCGCTTCATCGGGCGGAGAGGCAATAATCTCTTCCTCTTGAGTTGCCGGCTGGTAACGGCGTACTTTCTCACAGTTTAGCTGCACCCGGTCATCCCTCAGTCTTACCTTACCCTCAACCAGCAGTATATTGCCTTCCTGCCACAGGTCACTGGTATCAGTATAGACTTTGGGCCAGACCATAACTTCAATTTGACCGTCAAGGTCTTCAAGAATGGCGCTGACAAAGGGACGTCTCTCCCTGGTAAAGAGATGGCGAACCAAGGCTACCATTCCACCAACAACAACGGTTTGTCCAACCAGTTCAGCATCAATTTGACCACAGAGGGTGGTATCTCCTGAGGCTATCTCGCTGGCAACCGAACTGAAGGGGTGTTCAGAAAGGTACACCCCCATCAATTCCTTCTCCCAGGCAAGCTTCTCCTTGACAGAGATGTCGGCAGCTTCCAGATCAAGACTGGGCAGAGGCACTGGCATTGCCTCCCCCCACAAGTCAAACATGGTAGATTGCCCCGTCTCCCGCAGTCGCTGCTCCCGCTGAGCCAGAGACAAGATACGATTAACATTGCTAAGCAGAGCTCCACGGCTGCCCAAAGAGTCTAGAGCTCCAGACTTAATCAGGCTTTCCATTACCCGCTTGTTAACACCACGCAGATCGCAGCGGCGACACAAGTCTTCAATAGATTTAAAGTCGCCTCCCTTATTGCGCTGGGCAATGATGGGCTCTACCGCCCCGGGACCAACATTCTTGATAGCAGTCAAGCCAAAGCGGATGGCTGGGGAGCCACTGTCTTTCTCTATGGAAAAGGTGACTTGACTGCGGTTTATATCCGGTGGTAGTACGGTAATGCCCAGGCGGCGGCACTCAGCGATGGCACTGGCTATCTTGTCCAGCTGGTCAGCATGGATAATCAGAAAAGCAGTCATGTATTCTGCCGGGTAGTTTGCCTTGAGATAGGCGGTTTGATAGGCAATGAGGGCGTAACTTACACTGTGAGCCTTATTGAAAGCATAGCCGGCAAAGGGCTCAATGAGAGCAAAGACTTCAGCTGCCACCTCGGCAGAGAATCCATTTTTCTTTGCTCCGGCAATAAAATTGCGCCTTTCCTTTTTCATAACCTCGGGAATCTTCTTACCCATTGCCTTGCGGAAGACGTCAGCCTGCCCCAGACTATAGCCGGCAAAAGCCTGCACAATAAACAGCACTTGGTCCTGATAGACAATCACCCCGTAGGTTTCCTCCAGAATGTCAGCCAGAGCCGGGTGGGGGTAGCGGATGGGCTCAATGCCGTGCTTGGCTTTGATGAAGGTAGGGATATGCTCCATAGGTCCGGGACGATAAAGGGCTACCATAGCGGCAATGTCGCTGAAGGTGGTTGGTTTAAGCTCCTTGATGTAGCGGCGCATGCCCGCCCCCTCCAACTGAAAGACCCCGGTAGTTTCCCCTGAGGATAGCAGGGCAAAAGTCTGAGCATCATCCATCGGGATATGGTGCAGGTCAATATCAATGCTGTGGTTTTGGTAGATAATCTCTTTCGCCTTACCCAAGATAGTAAGGTTAGCCAGACCAAGAAAGTCCATCTTTAACAGACCAATCTGGGCAATATCCCCCATGGAGAACTGGGTCATAACCGATTCCTGCCCGTTAACTTTACTTCCCCACTGGAGTGGGACATACTTGGTGAGAGGTTCTTTGGAGATGACCACGCCGGCGGCATGAGTGCTGGCATGGCGGGCAATGCCTTCCACCCTCTTAGCTGAGTCAACCAGATTACGAACTATACTATCTTCATGGTAGATATTCTTGAGTTCGCTATTCTCATCTAGGGCACGAGCCAGGGTCATGCTCGGTGAATAGGGAACCAGCCGGGCGACGCGGTCAACATCGCCATAGGGCATACCCAGTGCCCGCCCCACATCCCTGATGGCTGCCCTAGCACCTAGTGTACCGAAGGTGATAATCTGGGCGACATGGTCTTGCCCGTACTTCTGCGATACATAGGAAATGACCTCGTCACGACGGTCATCCTGAAAATCTAAATCTATATCCGGCATCTCCTTGCGCTCCAGGTTGAGAAAGCGCTCAAAGACGAGCTTATTTTCAAGCGGGTCAACGGCGGTGATACCCAGGCAGTAAAGGACAATGCTAGCCGCGGCACTGCCCCTAACGCCGAACAGGATATTGCGCTTCTTAGCAAAGGAGATAATATCCCAGACGACAAGGAAGTAATTGGCAAACTGAGTCTGCTTTATTACTTCCAGCTCATAGTCAAG
>JBHIFE010000140.1:0-2750 GCA_046760985.1 Dehalococcoidales bacterium | reverse complement strand
ATGGATATATAAGAGAGGCTTTTACCCCACAAAAACAAAGTTTTTGTGGGGACCCGTATTCGCCTCTCTTTGACTCTCCTCTAGTTTCTCTCCACGATATTACCAGAAGCACTAAGAGAGCGATTGTGATATGATTATGCGGGGTGGTTTTATGCTCCCAATTTTATTAAGTGTAGTCGTCATTTCCTTCTCCGGGGTAATGATGCCTGGACCCATGACTGCCGTAACCCTAGCCAAAAGCTATAAGTCTCAGTGGGCTGGCACCCAGATATCCCTGGGGCATGCCGTAATTGAAGTCCCTCTGATACTGCTTATCTATTTTGGCTTTGCCCGATTCTTTCAAAGTAGCGTGGTACAGGTCTTACTAAGCATACTTGGCGGTGGTATGATTTTCTGGCTGGGTATAAGTATGTTTCGTGCTCGAACCGAGGTAGTTCGGAAGGGCAAAGATTTACCCTACAATGCCTTTACTGCCGGCATCCTTACCAGTGTTTTTAACCCCTTCTTCCTGGTATGGTGGGCAACTATAGGCAGCATGCTGGTTATGAGATTCCTCCAATTTGGCACCACCGGGTTAATCATCCTCATTATTGCTCACTGGCTATGCGACCTGTTCTGGCTCTCGCTGGTTTCAATATTTATTTACCGAACCCATACCCTCTGGGGGCAAAAATTCCAAGAATGGATATTCATTGCCTGTAGCCTGCTACTTATAGGGTTTGGTGGTTGGTTTGTAATATCAGGCATCCAGTTGGTAGTTTAGTAACCTATCCCATTTCTAAATCTCTTCCTGCCTTGCTTGCTGGACTTTATATCTGGTATTATCGCCATTGGATTAATTCTGTGGAGAAAGAAGGATGAAAGTCGGCTTTGTTTATGACCCCATCTACCTCAAGCATGACACCGGGCAGCATGTAGAAAATGCGCGACGATTAGAAACTACCATTTCTCATCTAGAACAGACCGGGCTTAAACAGCGATTAACTCCTATCAAACCTCGCCCCGCCACCATTGCTGAGCTGTCCCTGGTGCACCAGGAACAATATGTCTCATATATTCGGGAGGCAGCACAAAGAGGTGGTGGGTGGCTGGATATGGACACGGTAATGTCGCCTGATTCCTATGATTCTGCTCTTTATGCTGCTGGTGGTGTTATTGAGGCAACCGAAGCAGTCATGAACGCGGAGGTAAACAGTGTTTTCGCTCTAGTTAGACCCCCAGGGCACCACGCCACCTCCCGACGAGCTATGGGTTTCTGCCTATTTAATAATATAGCTATCGCCGCCAAATATACCCTGACTAAATTCGGTCTGGAACGTATTCTCATCATTGATTTTGATGTCCACCACGGCAATGGCACACAAGAAATTTTTTACGAAAACCCTCAGGTGCTTTACACATCAACTCACCAGTATCCTCACTACCCGGGAACGGGCAGCACCGAAGAGACTGGTAGTGGCACCGCCAAGGGAACCACGGTTAATATACCGTTGCCCGCTGGGTGTGGTGATGCCGAATATCAACAGGTCTTTGCACAAATCATTGTACCCATAGCCAAACGCTTTAAACCACAGCTTATCCTGGTATCGGCTGGCTACGACCTCCATTGGGCTGATGAGCTAGCCCTGATGCAAGTAAGCGTCACTGGCTTAGCCCGAATGGTAAAGATTATCAAGGAACTGGCTGATGAACTATGTGATGGTCGGCTGGTTTTCAGCCTTGAGGGTGGCTACAATGTCGATGCTTTAGCTGCCTCAATAAAAGCTACCTTTGAGGTGCTGCTGGGCAATACTAATGTTGAAGACCCCTTTGGTCAAACACAATACCGGTGGACTACCCCTAACATTGCCCCCCTGATTAAGACAATAAGGGAAATACACAATCTACCGTAGGGTCTATCCATCACCTGCTTTTAACTTTTACCGGTAAAGGCAACCACTGAATAAACCTGCCCCACTCCCCCTTGTCCCACACCACCAGTAACGAGGGAGCAATACAGACCGAGCTAAAAGTTCCGGCAATAATACCGATTATGAGAACGACAACAAGATTCTGAATTGACACCCCGACGAAAAGCAACAGGGCTAATACCACAATCAGTGTGGTTAGACTGGTATTTAGTGAACGAAGTAAAGTCTCAACCAAGCTATTATTAACTACAGCTTCAAAATCAGCTCCCTCTTCCATTTTCAAATTCTCACGTATTCTATCAAAAATAACCACGGTATTATTTACACTATAGCCAATAACTGCCAGAATACCGGTAATAAACATCAAATTAATCTCCCAGTTCAGTATCGCACCGAAGATTGAGAAAACCCCTAATGCCACCAGTGCATCGTGTATCAGGGCGATTATGGCACAGGTACCATAGTGGAAGGGTTTTGGCATGCGGCGAAATGCCCAGGTAACATAAAGGAGTATACCCACCGCAGCTATAGCCACGGCAATGGCTGCGGTCTGCACTGTCTCGGCAGCTATCATCGGTGAAACCGAAGAGAACTCAGACTCGGTGAGGCTGCCAAACCTAGCCTCTAACCCTTCCTTCAGTTGTGCCTTATCCTCACTGCTCAGTTCACGAGTGCGGATAAGGAAATCGCCCGCTCCAGTGCGCTGAATGATGACATTGGAGTAGCCTAAATCAGCCAATTCCTGCCTTAGCTGACCCTGTTCTACCTCTTGCTCAAAGTCAACTGTTAGCATAGAGCCGCTACTAAATTCAATCCCTAATTTGAGACCAAAAGTCAGCA
>JBHIFE010000139.1:0-2764 GCA_046760985.1 Dehalococcoidales bacterium | reverse complement strand
CCAGAGCCAAATCAAGATGATCGTTTATGATAAAAAGAACATTGTGCTCAGCACAGAGATTTTTTAGCTGTTGAGCTATGGGTAACAATTCCTTTTTACTGTGGACTTTATCACGTAGTTGAATTGTCTTAGCCCCACCACGAACTGCCTGACTTGCTACTTCAATATGACTACGCCCCTTCAAGGCAGGCGTATCCACAATAACATATAGTCCGCTTAAGTTATTTATCTTATCCCGCCGTAGCAGTTTGGAGAGTAAAGTTTTTTCTATGGTATAAAGGTCAAAACGAGCCCGCTTGAACCTCTCCAAGTCTAAAGTGGTATTAGGCATCTTAGCCAGTTCTTCCATAACCCGCAGTGATTCCTGCACTCTTCGGGCATTAGCCACTATCGTTTCAGGTAGCTCTCTTTGCTTCTCCTCTCCCGGTGCCTTAAGGTCAATGCCAACATCCCCTTCTGAGTCTCGGGCTTGAAGGAGCTGCCGGTGAAGCGACCCCTCAACCTTTACCAGCTCATGGCGCATATTCTTTAGCTGCTGGGTTAAGGTACTATCATTAAGCAGCAGGCGCGCTACATCTTCAAGGAGGCGAAGTCCTTCACCAATCCGATTGAGATTGGCATCAATAATACGCAGTGTTTGACTTGATATTGCTTCCATTTTTCAGTGGTTAATTTTAGCACAGTTAGCTTACTGAATAAAGGTAAAAGATACTTATCCCTCCCCCACGGCATTTTCAATGAGTTCGATTCGTAATGGCTTTCCTTTTGGGTCTATCTCCACCGCCACAACATCAATACGCCATGAGGAGGGCAGATTATTATGCCTTTGCTGGTAGTGAGCCGCCGCTGCCCTTAGCCTTTCCATCTTGGTTAGTGTGATTGATTCTTCCGGAGTACCAAATTCTAGACTCGTTTTAGTCCGTACCTCAATAAAAACCAGGCAATCTCTGTGCTTGGCGATGATATCAATTTCACCTTCAGGGTAGCGGTAGTTGGTCTCACAAATGCGATAGCCTCGTTTTTTGAGGAAATCCTTGGCTAGCTTCTCACCCAGGGTGCCAACTTCTCGGCGCTTCATTTCTCTTGAATGAGAGGTTATTTATTAACCTCCCCCCTAACCCCTCTCCTTAATAAGGAGAGGGGGAAAGTATTGAAAGAGGGGCGAAGCCCCTCTTAAACTCCCCTTGTTGCATTTTGAGCAAAGGGTTCAGGAGCATTACATTCAACCTTTCCTATCTTAAAATTAAGTCCCTCACCGGTTGGAAAGAGCGGCGATGGATGGGAGACGGTCCCAGTCGGCGCAGGCAAACAAGGTGCTCCTTTGTACCATACCCCTTGTGTTCCGCTAACCCATAACCGGGATAGACTCTATCAAGCTCCGCCATCAGGTGGTCGCGCGCTACTTTAGCCACGATAGAGGCACAGGCAATAGAAAAGCACAGACTATCACCGTCTTTTATTCCTTTTTGAGGCAGTGCCAACTCCGGCAATCGCATATAGTCAATGAGAAGGCACTGCGGTGGCGGCAAAAGTTTGTCTATAGCTAGTTTCATGGCTAACCGTGTCGCCCTGATTATCCCCTGGGTATCTATCAGTTCATTATCTGATGTGCCAATACCCACTGAGATAGCTATTTTCTGAATGTGTTGAGATAAAAGCTCGCGTCTAGTTGAGGTTAACTGCTTGCTTTCCCTTACTTCATCCAGCCAGTGAGCCTTTACATTGCAAGGCAGGATGACCGCTGCCGCTACCACTGGACCAGCTAGGGCACCCCGCCCCACCTCGTCCACACCAGCAATAAACTGGTAACCCTGCGCCTCAAATCCTTTTTCCTCGGTAAAGGACGGTATCTGGAGGTTATTAGGCAACCCCGTCTCCCTTTATCCCTCTTCCCCTTATCAAGGGGAAGAGGGAAGTGTGATGAGAGAGGGACTTCGTCCCTCTCAAACTCCCTATGATTTGGGTGTATTTAGAGGCTTCGCCCCTCTTATACACCACTTTACCTTAGGCTTGGGAGCAACTCGCTTACCTTTTGCCAGATAATCTGGGCTATTTTTGCTTTGGACTGGGTGGCATCTACCACCAGCCAGCGCTCCGGTTCATTAGCTGCCAGCTTAACATAGCCTTCCCGCACTCTCCTATGAAAAGCTATATCCTCCCGTTCAAAACGGTCTTGGCTTTTTCCTTTTTTACGGGCAAGCCCCACCTCGGCTGGCATATCCAGCAACACGGTCAGGTCAGGTCTTGAACCCTGAATAGCAGCATCGTTAACCGCCTTAACCACCGCCAAATCCAATCCTCGTCCGTAGCTTTGATAGGCAGTAGTTGAGTCGGCATAGCGGTCAGAGATAACCACCTTCCCACTTTCCAGATTAGGCTTGATTACCTCGGCGACTAATTGAGCACGGGAAACATTAAACAGAAATAGCTCGGTTACTGGCGATATATTTATATCCTCAGCCCACTTCAGCCAGCGAGCTATTTTCTTACCCAGTAAAGTCCCTCCGGGTTCATGGGTTAACAGTACCGGAATGGGCAACTGTGATAGCCTTCTGTATAGTGCCATAGCCTGGACACTCTTACCGCTCCCCTCCCCTCCCTCAAAGGTAATAAATAGAGCCATAACTTCCTTATTAATTTTGTGTAGTGTTAGTCTATATTAGACTGACTATCAACCCCTCACCCTTTATTAAGCAGTCTTCTGGGAAAGATTCTGCCTAGCTTCCTTAACCTTATTCTGACTCATAGGTTGCTGGTTTCATTA
>JBHIFE010000138.1:0-2765 GCA_046760985.1 Dehalococcoidales bacterium | reverse complement strand
ACAATCGCCAAGCAAATTGTGGAAAGGCACGGTGGGCGACTCTGGGTAGAGAGTAAATATGGCAAGGGAAGCCGGTTTACCTTTACTCTGCCCCTGGCAAAAGCTAGCTAGCTGTATCCTGACGGGAAACAAAAACTTTAGTGAGAAGCGGGCATTGAAAGAGAAGATACTGATTGTAGAAGACAACCTACAAAATATGAGACTGATGGAGATGACCCTCAGAGCCAGAAACTATGTTCTACTCAAGGCAACTGACGGAGAAGAGGCTCTGGATATAGCTATCCGGGAGCGACCGGACCTCATCATAATGGATATACAGCTTCCCAAGGTGAATGGGCTTGAGGTAACCAAGAGACTGAGGCAGATGCCAGCCTTGAGTCATATCCCCATCATTGCTCTTACTGCGTATGCGATGAAGGGAGACAGGGAGAAATTTATTGAGGCTGGATGTGATGCCTATTTGTCAAAGCCCATCAACACCCGTGAACTGCCTGGAGTAGTTGGTAAAATACTAAAACGTCAAAAGGATAATACTTAGCCCGGGTGCAAAATGGCAAAGAAGATTCTTGTAGTTGATGATGACCCTGCCCTGGTCAGACTATTTGAACAAATTCTTACCCAGAAAGGGTATGAGGTGCTCAAAGCTGGCAATGGTCAGGAAGCCCTGCGACTTTTCTTTGCCCACAAGCCAGACTTAGTGCTTTTGGATGTGGTTATGCCCGGGATGGACGGCTGGCAGACCTGCAACCGTATTCGTGACCTCTCCGATGTACCAATTATCATGCTTACTGGTCAGCAAAAGACTGAGGACGATGTAGTGCGTGGTCTTGACCACGGAGCTGATGATTACCTGCTTAAACCGGTGGGGAGTAAAGAGTTGGTGGCTAGGGTGCGGGCAATATTGCGCCGTGCTGAGTTGCCCTCAGCAGTAGATGTGGAAAGGCGAGTTACCTATAGTGATGATTATCTTACTGTGGATGTTGCTGGACGAAGGGTTATGCTAAAAGGCGAGCGGGTGAAGTTAACCCCGATCGAATTTCGCCTTTTGGCTCTGTTGCTAGAGAACGCTGGACGTATTCTTACTCATCAGCAACTCCTGGAAAAGGTCTGGGGCTGGGAGTATGTTGATGACCTTGATTATGTGCGCATCTACATTTCTCATTTGCGTCAGAAGATAGAACCAAAGCCTGCTCAACCCAAATATATTATGACTGAACCAGGAGTTGGCTATTATTTTCAGGAAGTAAGTTGACTCCGGGAAAGATTTAAAGTCGCATCCTTATAACTAGTTCAGAAGATATGGCTATACAAGCGGAGTCCCTAAAGTCTGTCTCTTACTTCTCCGGACTGAGCCTTGCTCAGCTTGATTCCATCAAGAAGTTTATCTTTGAGAAAACGGTGGAGAGAGGGGAGATAATCCTGTTTGAGGGCGAGCCGGCAGGGGCTCTATATTTTGTCGTCTCTGGTGTGGTGAAGGTATTCAAAACTTCGGCTGAGGGCAAGGAGCAGATTCTCTATCTAGTCCGTCCCGGTGAGTCGCTTAACGATGTTCCTGTCTTCAATTATGGGCTGAACCTGGTCAGTGCTCAGGCAATGGGAGATGTTGTTCTTTACGGGATAGAGAAAAGCAACCTAGAGGTTGTCCTGCGGGAGTACCCATCAGTAGCCCTGAATATAATTCAGGTTCTGTCTCAAAGAATAGAACATCTGATGTCGCTGGTGGAGGATTTGTCTTTCCGGCACGTTACCAGCCGGGTAGCCAAGATACTCCTTGAATATGCCGGGAACGGAAGTAGTCAGAGACCGCGGCTGACACAGCAGGAAATGGCAGCCATGGCAGGTACTGCCCGGGAAGTGATTGGCAGGTCGCTCAAAGTACTGGAAGAGGAAGGGACAATCAGATTAGACCGCCATCGCATCGTAATCACTGATAAGGAAGCGCTTGGAGAAATGGCAGGGGTAACCACTTGAGATAAAAGTCACAGACAGTCAGTTGGCTCTGGATTTAAGGTTATAGATGGAGACTGATAGAGATGATCGAGATGCCATTGGTTGACCCGGAAAAGTGTAATGGTTGTGGGTTGTGTATTAGCGTATGCTCTTGTAATGCCCTGGTGCTGGTTGACAACATTATAACTGTTATTGAAACGAAACAGTGTGACTGGTGCACGCAGTGCGAGGCTATCTGCCCTACCGCAGCTATAAGCTGTCCCTTTGAGATAGTTATTGAGGAGAGCTAGGGGCAGCGGAGACCTCCCCATCTCTATTTCTTCATCGTTTTCTTCAGTTCTTTTCCGCATTGAGTTTGCCTCACTCTAATACCATTTCCTCATCATGTGTTTGGAATGGGACAAAAGTCACATACATGGGCTATCTCCTGACCTAAAATAATCTTGACCAAGGATGGGGGGCACATGATGGGGCAGAAACTCAAAGAGACAACTAGAGAACCAATAACTAAAGGTAAATGTCGGCACTATTGGTTGATTGAGACCGCTAATGGTCCTACCAGTCGAGGTGTGTGTAAGTTTTGTGGCGCGGAAAAGGATTTTTACAATTCGTGGCCCGGTTACACATTTCTGAAGCGAAATACAGACGTTTTTGAATTACCTGATTCTCCAGAGATTGGGTCGGATAGGGAGTTGGCTGATTTGGAATTGGAGGAAAGTGGTGCCAATTTATGAATATAAATGCACTGATTGCTCAACCCAATTTGAGTTGAGACATGGCTTTGATACTGAGACTGAATTACCTTGTCCCAAGTG
>JBHIFE010000137.1:0-2789 GCA_046760985.1 Dehalococcoidales bacterium | reverse complement strand
AGTGGCAGCGGAGGGATTCGAACCCACGACCAAAGGCTTATGAGTCCTCTGCTCTACCACTGAGCTACGCTGCCAGTAAAGAGAATATAACACTATTGAATTGAGCTGTCAATTTCTCCTTATGACATGGACACCGGTGGCTTTAAAGGTAGCAAAAACTTTCTTGCCCTTTTCCAGACCCAATTCCTCAGCCGACCTTTTGGTAACCAGAGCAATCAGCGGAAATCCGCAGTCTATTTCAACTCGGGTGAGTGCACCCGTTGATACCACCCAAGTTATTTCTCCCACAAATGAGTTTCTGGCACTGCTTGACACTTTGGACAAAACCAGTGTTATATCTTCCGGTCGGACACAAGCACAGACCTCCTCGCCTACAGCGTAATCTGAAATTGCCTCAATAAACCTACCCCCGATATCTATAGTAACCACCTTATCCTCGCTGGAGACAATCACCCCGTTTAGAATATTCTCAACACCAACAAACTCGGCTACTTCTCTATTCCTCGGGGAAGTAAATATATCCTTCGAACTTCCAGCTTGAAGGAGTTCTCCATTCATAAGGACGCCTATTCTATCAGCCAGACGCTGCCCCTGGGACATATCGTGTGTCGCCATTATTATTGTAGTGGCATAGTGCTGCATAATGCTTGCTATCAATTCCTCAATTCTTGACGCCGAAGTTGGGTCAAGATTGGCGGTAGGTTCATCCAGTAGCAACACCTCTGGTTCAATGACTAACGCTCTGGCTATAGCCACTCTTTGTGCTTCTCCCCCAGATAATGTTCGCGCATTTCGGTTTTTATCCGCAGAGAGACCAACCATCTCTAGAATATCGTTGACTTTTTTACCAAGTTGGCTTTTCCCTACCCCCCTCCACTTTAAGCCATAGGCGATGTTATCATAGACACTCAGGTTAAATACCGTTGGCTTCTGCAGTACGAATGCCATCCGACGACGCACCTCTAGTCCCCTCCTGGCTGATTCGGCAGTATCTACCCCGTCAAAATATATTTTCCCTGATGCCGGCACATCAATAAGGTCCAATAGACGTAGAAGGGTAGTCTTGCCAGCGCCGGTGGGACCAATCAGGGCAAAGACCTCGCCTTTATCCACACTAAGGTTGATGTTTTTCAGAATATCTCGCTCACCGAATCTCTGGCACAAATTCAAAGTTTCTATTAAAGACATCATTACCTCTGCTGGATTCTGTTTAAGAGGAGATTGACGACCAAGGCAATAGATATAAGAATTATACCCAGTGCTATTGCCAGCTCTAAATCACCTTTGGAGGTCTCCAGTGCTATTGCTGTAGTGATGACCCTGGTAAATCCTCTGATATTACCACCAACCATAAGAGCTATACCCACCTCGGAGATAGCTCGACCAAACCCCATTATAATTGCTGCCATAACGGCAAATCTGGCTTCCCTGAGGACAACAATTGCCGTCTGAAAGCCACTGGCACCGAGTGACCGAGCCGTATCTAATATCGCCTTATCCACCCCACTGAGAGCGGAAATGGTCAGACCGAGCAGTATAGGAGTAATCAGTATCATTTGCCCCAATACCATAACTACCGGAGTGAAAAGCAGATTAAGCCCACCCAGCGGTCCAGTCCGGGAAAAGAGGACAAAAACAAAAAGACCAACGGCAACAGTGGGTAGGCTGAAGAATGTCTGAATGAGATTGATTAGAACCCTTCTCCCCGGGAAACGCTGGAAATGAATAAGACTGCCAAGCGGTAGGCAAATCAGAGAGGCAAGGAGAGTAGAGGTCACCGAAATCACCAGCGACCTCCCGGCTATCTCCATCACCTCTGGGTCAAGAGAGATTATGAGTTCTATAGCCTTAATAAAGCCATGCCAGATTTCAGCCATTAGACCAATTCTTACTTCTTAGCGCAGACCTTATACTTGCCAGTGCACACGATTTTATCGCCACAACTAGGACAGAGCTTCCAGTCTGACCTTATTTCAAAGCCGCATTTCTTGCACTTTGCTACCGCAGCTATGACCGGCATTTCGTACCTCCTTTCCCTCAAAACTCAGTGTTATTTGGGCTCTGCCCGGCACAGGGAATAAATAGCGGCGTGCCGTATTCCTTAACACCATAATCGCCGATAAACTCCTGTATCTCGGGTGAGGTGAGGAAGCCTATCAGGTTGTTAGCCAGAGCAATTTCAACTCCGGAAACCTTTTCTGGATTTACGGCAATTGCCGAATAAACATTAAGCAATATATCACCTTTATCTATTATTGGCACCAACTCCAATTTGCCTTTGTAAGCGAGGTAAGTGCCCATATCGGTCAGGGTATATGCCTGCTTCTCACTGGTCATCATCAGAGTTGGTCCCATGCCACTTCCAGTCTCTATGTACCAGGTGCCAGCATTCCTAACTGCTTCATAGTCAAAGCCAGCTTTTCCCCAGATTGCCTTCTCCTTGGCATGTGTTCCGGAGTCATCTCCCCGGGAAACAAAGCCTCCACTTCCAGTCTCCACTAGCTTGGTGAAGGCTTCCCCGGGAGTCAACCCTTTAATACCTGCCGGGTCAGCTTCCGGTCCCACAATGAGGAAATAGTTATAAGCAAAGGGTACTCGCTGGACACCATAACCCGCAGCCACAAACTGCTCCTCATGGGCTTTGGTGTGAACAATGATAATATCTACATCACCCCTTCTGCCGTATTCCAGAGCCTTGCCGGTGCCGGCATACATGACATCTAGCTCGACATTATACTCCCTCTCAAACATAGGCTCTAGGTATTCCCAGAGACCGGTATCATATAGAC
>JBHIFE010000136.1:0-2839 GCA_046760985.1 Dehalococcoidales bacterium | reverse complement strand
CTCCTCCACCCGCTTGCGTTCGGCAATTTCCCGACGCAATTTCTCATTGAGCTCGGTTAGTTGAGCGGTACGTTTCTGCACGCGCATTTCCAGTTGGTCATGAGCTCTGCGTAACTCCTCTTCCCACTGCTTGCGGTCGGTGATATCATTAACCAAAGCGAAAAATCCTTTGACTTCCCCCTTTTCCCCAAAATGGGGAATGTAGGTGGCGCTGATATAACGCGTCCCGCCATCCTTATAAGGCACAGCCCCTTCAAAGGTTACTTTCTCCCCTGACAACGCCGCCTCAATATACTTCAGAATCGCTTCATAAGCCGACTCACCCAAAACCTCCTTAATATGCTTTCCCAGCATTTCAGTGCGCGAACGTCCGAACCATTCCTCGTATGCCCGGTTATTCAAGCGATAACGCTGCTCCGAATCAACGTAGGAAATGAGTACCGGCAAAGCGTCAGTCACCAATCGGAGTTGCTCCTTTGCCTTGTCCTCTTCTTCCATCTTACTACCTCCAGTTAGCGACTTTTTTCTCCAGTAGTAGTAAATCGAAGAAAAGTGTTGACGGCGGTAACGATGTCTGACTCAGTGAAAGGCTTGTTCATTACGCCAAAGGGACCCTGAGCCAGAGCCCGTGCCATCATGCCACTATTGGGATAGCCGGTTATGATAGTTACCGGTAATCTGGGCTTGATAGCTTTTATCCGACCAAAGAGCTCATCACCAACCATTCCCGGCATTTTGAGGTCAAGAAAAACCAGGTCAAAATCCTGCTGTTCTAACAGTTTCAGTGCTTGAGAACCGGTCTTAGCTACCCTCACTGAGTGCCCCAGTTCTTCCAGTGTCTCCTTAAACAGTGTCCGAATTGCCTCCTCGTCATCAACGACAAGGATATTTGCCTTAGCTCCGACTGAGTTTTGTTGCAGCCACTTATCAATTGAGGTCTTGTTGAACCGCCACTGATGCCCCACCTTGGTTGCCGGGATGCTGCCCCGCCTTAACAGGCGGTATATGGTCTTCTCAGTGACCCGTAAATAACTAGCCAATTCCTCAACAGTCATGAGCCCGGTCATGTTGCTTTCCTTTCATTTTCAATTCTGGGAGTCAGTGGGGTTTGATGTGGGCTGGTATGACTCCGTCATACCCATCAGGCACTGGGCAAGTGGACTTTGCCTAAATTTGTTTAGAGAAGAGTTGATTTGTCTGTTCTTCTCAGAATTAAGTCTGGCTTTGGCGTCTGCCCAATTGTGAATCTCTTCCTCATCTATACCAAGCTGCCGGGCAATGCCTATGGTTCTTTGAGTTACCATCCTTGAGTAACGGAAAAGTGGGTCAAGTTTGGCTTCCACGCCGCGGGCAATGGCATCCATTTCGGTGGAGGATTTGCCGGGAGCCAACCTGGTCTCCAAAGCGATGCGGACACTGGTATGTAATCTATCCAGGTCAAATGGTTTGACAATATAGTCGGATGCGCCCAGCTTCATAGCCTCAACCGCCACATCAACATCATTGACACCGGTTATCATGATAACTGTGATATGGTGGTGATTTAACCGCAACTCCCGTAACACCTCCATACCAGATATCCCGGGTAATTTGATATCCAGCAAAACCACGTCAAAGTCCTGCATCGCCAGTTTTCCCAGAGCGTCATTACCATTGAAAGCTGTGGCACACTTGTAACCCTGTTCGTCTAGTTCATCGCAGAGAAAGTCACATACTACCGATTCGTCATCAACAATCAAGACGCTTGGCTTTTGGCTAACCATTGTTTACCTCCTTTACTTCGTCAGCGATGGTTACACACTGACTTTGCCGAGTATTCTTGAGGAAATTGATACCTGTCGTCTTTTATTATTAAAGTTTACTATTTATTACTAAAGTTTATTATTTATCATTAAAGTCCATTAAAGGAAATTGCAGTCCACTTTAGTCCACATCTGACCTTTCTGGCAAGGTTATTCAGACCAATTGTTGAGCGTTTATGCTGTCTCTATGCCCTTGCAAACTCCATCAAATTCTTTTTTTCATTTAATATTTAACTCATAGATATGAAGAGCTGTTCATTACGGAATTTTCACTATTAGACCTCAGTGGTTGAGCTTTGAATTATGTACAAGGTCAAGATGTAGGGATAAAAGTAAGGCTAATTGGTGGGGCAGCTATTGACCGACCTGTGGTTTAGAGGCTAATAGAGCTTGGGGGCAGACAGCCTAGCCTTGTACAGCCTTCGTTTCGCCTCAGAAGTGCCTCTTAATTTCAGATTTAAGAAGTCCAGTTCATATTCCTCAATTAGTCCTTCGTCAGCAAAACTGAAGTACCGATTATCACCGATTATAATATGGTCTAAGACGTTGATGCGCATAATTTTCCCGGCATAGACCAATTCCCTGGTTAGCTCTCTATCATTAGCGCTGGGTTCAGGATTGCCTGAAGGATGATTATGGACAAAAATCAAGGAGACGGCATTATATTTAATGGCACCTTGTATAACCTCGCGAGGGGAAACAGAGCTACTATTCACCGTTCCTTCAAAAAGGTCAGCAGTTTCAATAATCTGGTTCTGGCTATTGAGATAAATGACCTTGAACACCTCTTTTTTCAGGTCTCGCATGGAATGGTAGAGATAGTCAAAGACCTCCCGGGAAGACTTATAGAAAGGCTTATCCAGGATTTTTTCTCTGAGAAACTCTCTGGCTACTTCCTGCACCAGCTTAATACCGAAGGCACTGTGGGGACCAATCCCGTCTATTTGCTGTAGTTCTTCGGTAGGGGCTGCCAGAACTCCCCGGAGAGTTTTGAATTTTTTAATGGCTTCTTTTGCCGGCTGTTTGCAGTCCTTGCG
>JBHIFE010000135.1:0-2845 GCA_046760985.1 Dehalococcoidales bacterium | reverse complement strand
CCAAGGTTATGTAACCAAAATTTCAGAAGGTAAATTTGAGGAAGCCATGGAGGTGCATCGGAGGGCTACGCCCTTTGTCGGAGTCCTCGGGCGGATTTGCCCCCATCCCTGTGAGGCAGAGTGTGAACGCAAAAAGGTTGAGGAGCCAGTAGCTATCCGCTCTCTGAAGCGGTTCATGGCTGACTACGAACTTAAAAAGGGTAGACCAAAGGCAACACCCGTTGAAAAGACAAAGGAAGCCAGGGTAGCTGTTATTGGCTCTGGTCCGGCGGGGTTATCTTGTGCCTATGACTTGGTCAGGCAGGGGTACCCGGTTACTGTCTTTGAGGCGGCGCCCAAGGCTGGTGGTCTGCTACGCTATGGTATTCCTGATTACCGACTGCCCAAAGCAATATTGGATAACGATATAAGCTATATTGAAGAGCTCGGCTGGAGATAAAGACAAATAGCCTGGTGAAAGACCTGGCAGATACCTCCAATCAGGGCTACAAAGCAGTTTTTCTGGCAACCGGTGCCGGAGTCAGTCAGGAGTTAGGTATTTCTGGTGAAAAGGCTAAAGGGGTATTCCATGCTCTTGACTTGCTGCAGGAGTTGAATTCAGGGAAGAAGGTTAGCCTTGGAAACCGGGTAGCAGTTATCGGCGGCGGCAATGCTGCTGTAGATGCCGCTAGGGTTGCTCACCGTCTAGGAGCAAAGGAGGTTTCAATTATTTATCGGCGTTCCCGGGATGAGATGCCGGCTATTGAGAGTGAAGTTGGTGAGGCGGAACGAGAAGGGATAAAGCTCAATATCTTGGCCGCACCGGTGGAAATATTAACCCACAATGGTCAACTAAAAAGTATCCGGTGTATACGGATGAAATTAGGTAAACTTGATGAGACCGGACGCCGACAACCAATACCTATCAAAGGTTCGGAATTCAATTTGGATGCCGATAATGTTATCATCGCCATCGGGCAGGCAGTGAACAAGCCGATGCTCCCCCAAGGACTTGAATACACTGACTCAGAGACTTTGTCAGTTAGCGCAACAACGCTTCAAACCAACATTGAAGGTGTTTTTGCTGGTGGTGATGTAGTTTCCGGTTCGGCTGACGTTATTAGTGCTATTGCTGCCGGCAAGAATGCAGCTATCTCCATTGACCGCTACCTTAAGGGGGAGAGCATGGTAGAGGGAAGAGCATTCCCGCTCAAGAAAGTGACAGATGTCCCCAAAGAAGGGGTCGTAACCAAAGCGCGGAGTGTTATGCCAATGCTCAGACCGGAAGAACGAAAGGACTTTGCTGAGGTTGAGCTGGGCTTTAGTGAAAACGAGGCAATTGGAGAAGCTGGGCGTTGCTTGCGCTGTGGCTGTTCGGATTGCCTGACTTGTCATCAGGTCTGCTTCTACGGGGTTCATTTCATTGACGCTCGAGGACATACCGAACAAAAACCCGAGAACTGCGATGGTTGTGGTCTCTGTGTGGAATTCTGCCCGTGCAATGCTCTAGCTTTAGTAGAAGAGGAAAAGTGAAGAATAGCAAGAAGCAGGAGAGTAGTTGCTATTAACAAGCCGCTATTATGCCTACCCCTGCCTCTTTCCCATTTGAGTCCAATGTAGCTTGTTTGCCTTAAATTTGCCAAAACCACCAAGATTATAGGAGGTGAAAATGGTTGAGTGGGAGAAACGAGGGGAAGTAGCCCAAAACGTGCTGGAAGCAATTGGTCTCACCCCGTTGATAAAACTAAATAAAGTAACCAAAGAAGTAGACGCTAATATTTTAGTTAAACTGGAGTGGTTTTCCCCTACTGGTTCGCTTAAGGATAGAATCTATTACCGGATGATTACTGAAGCAATAAAAAAGCACGTTTTAAAACCGGGCATGGAAATTCTGGAAACTTCCACCGGTAATGCCGGAATTTCCTGCTCCCTTGTAGGTGGTCTGCTGGGTTATCCGGTGACCATTATTCTTCCTGAAGGAATGAGTATCGAAAGAAGTAAAATCATGCAAGCATATGGAGCCAGAATTGTCTACACTCCTGGGGCAGAATCAGATGTGGATCTCTGTCTTAAAAAACAAGAGGAAATGATAAAGGAAAACCCGGGGAAATATTGGGTACCCAGCCAATACACCAATCTGGACAACATTATGGCTCACTATCTTACCACTGGTCCCGAAATTTGGGAACAGGCTGGAGGTAGAGTAGATGCCTTCGTGGCTACTCAAGGAACTGGGGGAACAATTACAGGGGTGGGAAGATTTCTCAGAGAAAGAAATCCCAAGGTACTTCTTTATGCCGGCGAGCCTACCGAAGCACCAATGCTGGCTAGAAGACAATGGGGTTCCCACCGCATTGAGGGCATTGGTGACGGATTTGTGCCGCGAAACCTTGACGTAAGTCTACTCAATGGCATTTTCCTGGTTACTTCAGACGAAGCCATTGAGATGGCGAAGAGGCTATCTTTAGAAGAAGGATTATTTTGCGGCATTTCCTCAGGAGCAAATGTAGTCGGGGCTATTAAACTAGCCAAGAAACATCCCGAAGCTGTGGTAATCGTTACTATGCTTAATGACACTGGACAGCGTTATTTTTCCACTCCGTTATGCGGTGTTGAAAAAGAAATTGAAATTCCAGAAAGAGAGCACCCCTTTGACGAATATACTGTTGCCCAACTAGATGAATACCAAGCCGGCTGGGAGATTATTGAGTGAGAAAATGGTTTAACCCTTATTGAAGACACAAAGTTATAGTGGTTAAAACATTTCCAAATCAAGGAGTAACCATGAAATCGGATATTGAAGGAGAAGTTCTCAAACTTATTGATAAAAGACGAGATGCAATAATTAAATTTCTGAAAGACTTAA
>JBHIFE010000134.1:0-2857 GCA_046760985.1 Dehalococcoidales bacterium | reverse complement strand
GAGAGCTCCCCGGGTCACCCTGCCGCCCCGACCTGCCCCGGAGCTGGTTATCAATGCGGCGCGCCTCGTGCCGCTCAGTGCCAATAATATGAAGCCCACCACGCTCAACTATCCGGTTATGCTTCTCCTGCCACTCTGCCTCCCCCTGCCCATCAAGACTCCCTCCCAGCACAATATCAACACCACGTCCCGCCATATTGGTGGCAACAGTTACCGCTCCCGGCTCCCCCGCCCGGGCAATGATATAAGCCTCTTTCTCATGATACTTGGCATTAAGCACCTGGTGCGGAATCCCCCTCTTCTTTAACAGGTCACTCAGGTATTCTGATTTTTCAATGGACACCGTGCCGATTAGCACCGGGCGCTCTTCCTGATGAAGTTGTTCAATCTCACGCACCACGGCACGGAATTTAGCCTTTTCATTCTTATAAATCTGGTCGGAAAAGTCCTCGCGAATCATCGGCTTATGGGTGGGAATAACCACCACCTCAAGCTTATATATCTTATAAAACTCTTCAGCTTCAGTGATGGCAGTGCCGGTCATCCCGGCTAGTTTGTCATACATACGGAAGTAGTTCTGGATGGTAATCGTGGCAAAGGTGCGGCTTTCCTGCTGAACTTTGACCCCCTCTTTGGCTTCTATTGCCTGGTGCAGCCCCTCTGAGTAGCGCCGACCAAACATTAATCGTCCGGTGAACTCATCAACAATGATAACCTGACCATCTTTCACCACGTAGTCACGGTCTCTTTTGTATAATTCTTTAGCAATCAGGGCATTTCTCAGGTGGCGCATCAGGCTAACGTTACTCGGGTCATAAAGGCTAGCTGACTTTAGCAGCCCTTCACGTCTCAGCAGGTTTTCTACGTTAGCATAACCATACTCGGTCGGTTCAACACTGCGTTCTTTTTCGTTAACTTCGTAATCCAGCCCCGGCTTAAGGCGGAAGACAAGACGGGCAAAGCGTTGATATTTTTGGGTTGCCTCCACATCAGGAGCACTGATGATAAGTGGCGTGCGGGCTTCATCAATAAGGAGATTATCTACCTCGTCAACAATGGCGTAATTTAAGGGGCGTTGCACACACTGGGATAAGTCCACAACCATGTTGTCCCGCAGGTAGTCAAAACCAAATTCGCTACTGGTACCATAGGTAATATCAGCTTCATAAGCTTGTTGCCGGGAAATGGGGCGGAAATGGCGCCACCGGCTATCCCCCGAGTCATAATCTGGGTCATAAAGGCGGGAGGGTTGATGTTCATCCGGAGTCTGCTGCGGGTAAATACTGGCGACACTTACCCCCAGCTTGTGATAAATGGGTCCCATCCAGTAGGGGTCTCGCCTCGCCAGGTAATCATTAACCGTAGCCAGGTGGCATCCCTGACCGGTAAGTGAGTTCAGGTAAAGGGGCAGGGTAGCCACCAGGGTTTTGCCCTCACCGGTTTTCATTTCGGCAATCTTGCCCTGGTGAAGAACAACGCCCCCCATCAACTGCACATCAAAATGGCGCTGACCGATAGCCCGCTTGGCAGCCTCACGCACGGCGGCATAAGCCTCAGGCAAAAGCTCATTAAGTGAACTGCCAGCTTCAAGTCGAGCCTTAAACTCATCCGTCTTCGCCCGAAGTTCGGCATCACTGAGCTTCTCAAATTCAGGCTCCAGCGCATTTATCCGCTCTACTATCGGCTGCAGCCGTTTCAGCTCTTTCTCATTAGAATCAACCAGTCCACTCAGCCATTTAAGCATAACTTACCCCTGTTCAAACAAAGCACCTACCGATAGTCCAGTATGAATGCGGTGGATGGCTTCCCCCAGCAATGGTGCTATTGATAAAACGGTAATCTTGTCTAATTTCTTATCATCTTTAACCGGAACGGTATCGGTAACTACCACCTCTTTTACCGGACAGCCAGCTATCCTCTGGATAGCTGGACCAGAGAATATCGGATGGGTACAACAGGCATATACTTCCTTAACTCCCCGCTCCTCCAGAGCAGAAATAACATTTACCAGAGAACCAGCAGTATCTATTTCATCATCCACAGTGAGAGCTACCCTGCCCTCCACCTCACCAATTACATTTAGCGTCTCTGCTTGGTCAACATTGCCCACCCGCCTTTTTTCCATTATAGCCAATGGAGCATTGAGCTTAGCCGCTAGGTCTCGTGCCCGTTTAGTAATGCCGATATCCGTGGCAACCACCACCAGGTCATCAAAGTCTCTCTCCGCAAAATAATTACCCAGCAAATAAAGGGCGGTCAGTTCATCAACTGGTATGTTAAAGAAACCCTGAATCTGCGCCGCATGCAAATCCACTGTCAGCAGCCGATTAGCCCCAGCCACAGTAAGCAGGTCAGCGACTAATCTGGCAGTGATAGGCACCCGGGGTTGGTCCTTCTTATCAGTGCGCCCATAACCGTAATACGGAACCACAGCAGTTATCCGACCCGCTGACGCCCGTTTCAGAGCGTCAATCATAATGAGTAGCTCCACCAGATTATTGCTGACCGGGGAGGAGAGAGGCTGAATAACAAAGGTATCCCGCTGACGGACATTCTCCAGAATACGAACAAAGATATTCTCATTACTGAACTGAAAGGCTTCACTCTTGCCTAAGGGTATTCCTAAATAGTCAACAACTGCTTGAGCTAGAGCCGGGTGGGCATTACCGGTGAACACTTTTAGTTCATCCATTGGCTACCTCTCCTTTAAATAAACGAATTTTAATAACAATATAATTATAGCACTATTGTCATCTCACCTCACCCCCTTTAAGCATTTTTGGTAACCCCATCCCCCCTTTGTCCCCCTTCCCCTTGATAAGGGGGAAGGGAAGGGGGATGGGGTTATTAAATAAAA
>JBHIFE010000133.1:0-3029 GCA_046760985.1 Dehalococcoidales bacterium | reverse complement strand
AGCTTAACCTGTTATACCGGCGTAAGGATGGTAACTACGGTCTGATTGAGCCTGAGCTGGGGTAAAAAATAGCCTTTTTGACCAGCCTTGTGGTATTATGCAGTCAACTTTTATCACTAGCGAAAAGAAAGAAATATATGGTAACCAAACGAAGAAATTTATTCCTTTATCTGACTCTGGCTTGCTTTTTTGGTCTTGTCGCCATATTCATAGTTGATGGCTATATGGGTATCTATGATACCCTCTACATAACCGCCGGCGAACGAGAGCAGAAAATAGAGCCTGACTTCTGGCTGCGGCAGGACCAGTTCTGGTCGAGCGGGGTAAACTGGGGGGAGAAGGCATTCTTCGGCTATGAAGTAGCTAATCGCCAGTTTTCCAGCTATACCGCTGATATTGAAGTATCGGTGTGGCGTAGTCAGGAGAAGGTGCTTGATTTGTTATCACAGCAGCTAGTGATACCTGCCTTTGATGAAGGGCAACTGGAGTGGGTAGTAGATACCACCAAGTTTCTCCCGGAAGATATTCCTCCAGAGCAAAGCCCCTTTGAGTACACGGTAAGAATAAAGAGAGGGGAGATAGAGCGGAAGATAATCCTGCATATTAACGTTCCTGTTTATCCACCCAAACCGGTGCCGCTGCCACCACGATAATCTTGGGAGGAAGACTATATGAAGGCAGAGTTTATATTGTTTGGATTTGGCATCCTGTTTTGCCTGGCTGGTACCGGCTACCTGGCAGCAGAATATGTGAAGTACCTCTCCGAGCTAGGAAAACTGGTTTCTCTACTACTGACGGTAGGCATGTTCGCCTTTCTGGGCAAATACTTTGAAGGTCTGGGGTGGTAGGCAAATGCCAATAGCGGTAGCGGTACTAGCTTCACTGGCTTTTATTGGCTGGCTTATTTACCGGGCGGTAAAGGGAAAGCCGTTTAAGGCTCACACCATTACCTATGCGGTGTCCTGTGTCACCGGCGTCTATACCTACGCCTTCTTTCTGAGCATGGATATACCCCAGTTAGTCAAGATAGTGGTAAGCATTCTCCTGGGGATGATTTTGATAGTTGTCGCCGCCTATCTGCAACGTCGCCGCCAACTTGGCAAGCCATAGATTCAGTGTCATCGGTAAATTATGACCCAGCAGCTAGACTACATTATCTTTAAGACCGACATGGGTTGGATGGGAATATTGGGCTCATCAAGGGGACTTCTGTGTATTGCCTTACCCCACCCCTCAGCCCGGGAAATCCGCCAGCTATTTGGTGATAGTATAAGTAATGCTAGCTGGTCGCCCCGTCTATTCCGGGACTTAGTGCAGCGCCTCAAGCTTTACTTTGGTGGTCATAAGGTAAACTTCCCGGATGAGCTTGACTTAACCGGGGCTACTGCCTTTCAGCGTGCCGTATGGGAGACAACCAAACTTATTCCTTATGGTGAAACCAGGAGCTACGCCTGGGTGGCGAAGCAAATTAAGCAGCCGAAAGCGCTACGAGCCGTGGGGCAGGCTCTCAGCCGAAACCCACTGCCGATTATTGTCCCGTGCCACCGGGTGATAGCCAGCAATAGCGGACTCGGTGGCTTCAGTGGCGGTATAGAGATGAAGAAGCGTCTTCTTCATCTCGAAGGTGCAACTGGTTTTCGGTAAAGTGCTTTATTTGAAAGGGAATTTTGCCTCTGCTATCTTTTGGTTGCTATCGGCAGCTCGACTACGAAAGTGGCTCCTTTCCCCGGCTTGCTTCTTACGTATATCTTGCCGCCGTGTCTTTGCACAATACCATGACAGATACTGAGCCCCAAGCCGGTGCCACCTTTTTTCCCTCTGGTGGTGAAAAAGGGATCAAAAACTTTATCCGAGTGTTCCACGGGAATACCGGGACCATCATCAGTAAAGGAAACTCGGATATAGCCATCGGTCTCCCGAGTTTTGATGCCGAGTTTCCCTCCACCGTTCGCCTCACTCATAGCCTGCTCGGCATTGACGATGATGTTCAAGAAGACCTCCTCAATCTGATAAAAATCGACCCTTACCCTAGGCAGGCTGGGGGCGAGGTCGGTTACAGCTTTAATATTGCTTGTTTTCAGTTCATAAGCCCTTAATTCCAGAGCCCTGCACAAAATATCATTTACGTTGGAATACCCTATCTTTGGCTCGCGGCGACGGGCAAAGGTCAAGAGATTTTCCACCACTTTTGCTGCTCGGCGAGCCTCATTATGGATGATTTCCAAATTTCGTTTGACTTTGTCATCGGTGCTCTTGCGCAACAGGCGCTGGGAGAATGCCAGTATCGCGGTAAGAGGATTGTTTATTTCGTGGGCAACGCCGGCTGCCAGTTGACCAACAGAAGCCAGACGACTGGCGAGGTTGAGTTCCTTTTGCAGCTCTTTCTCCTTCTCCTCCGCCTGCTTGCGTTCAGTAACGTCCTCCATAATTCCATCAAAATATAGAATCCGGTCCGCATCGTCTCTGACCGCAACCTTTCTAACCAATACCAGTATCTCAGTTCCATCCTTTTTCCTTAGGCGTACTTCTCTTGTTCTCCTACCTTTACCCGAGGCTACTTCTTCAAGAACCAGTCGTCTTTCATCTGGATATACATACAGGTCAGCAACACTCATCTGCAGCAATTCTTTCCTGTGGTAGCCGGTAATCTCTTCCATAGCTGGATTTACTTCCAGGAACTTGCCGAGAGGTTCTGGCGTGCTCCTAAATACGCCCAATTTAACATTGCTTACTAGGCTTTTGTATTTCTCTTCCGATTGCCGCAGGGTATCCTCTGCCTGCTTGCGTTCGGTGATGTCCTTTATAATAGCGGCAACACCTATTGGTTTGCCCCCTTCTCCTTTGACTACAAAAACGGTTAGCAAAATAGGGATACGGGAACCGTCTTTTCTGATGTATTCTTTCTCATACTCAGCTGGTTTTCCTGTCGTTAAAACCCCTTCTACCAGTTTGGCTTCCCATTCGTGGTATTCTTCCGGTGTTAACTCCTGATATTTTTTCCCAGCTAATAATTCCTTTCTTGAGTAACC
>JBHIFE010000132.1:0-3050 GCA_046760985.1 Dehalococcoidales bacterium | reverse complement strand
CTTAAAGGACAAAATGCGGGGTCTGGGCGGGTTTAACGTAGAACTGGCGGCTGATGCCTTGGGCCATCTTATCACCATGTCCAATAATGATGCCCGAATCGCCCTTAATGCCTTGGAAATGGCGGTCTTGACGACACCGCCTGGAGCTGATGGGAAGCGTTCTATTTCATTACCTACTATTGAAGATGCCATCCAGCGCCGGGCTCTGCGTTACGATAAGGAGGGAGAGCAACACTTTGACCTAATTTCAGCCCTGCACAAGTCGATGCGAGGCTCAGACCCGGATGCCTCCCTATACTGGCTGGCGAGAATGCTGGAGGCTGGAGAGGACCCCCTCTATGTTGCCCGGCGTCTGGTGCGTTTTGCCTCGGAGGATGTCGGCATGGCTGACCCCCAGGCATTGGTGGTAGCCATGGCAGCTCAACAAGCGGTTCACTTCATCGGTATGCCTGAGGGCAACCTAGCCCTAGCTGAGGCAGCCGTCTATCTGGCGACAGCCCCGAAAAGCAACTCCTTGTATCAGGCATACTCCCGGGTCCAGGAAGAGATTAAGCAGGGTGCTGATGACACGGTGCCGCTGCACCTGCGTAATCCGGTAACACCGTTGATGAAAGACTTGGGTTACGGCAAGGGGTATAAATATGCCCACGATTACCCGGAACACGTCGTTGAGCAGCAAAACCTGCCTGATTCTCTTCAGGGAAAACAATACTATACCCCCAGCGACCAGGGATATGAGAAACAGATTATCGCCCGACTCAAAGCGTGGTGGCGGGACATCGGCAAGCCCAAAAAACTCAGGGAAAAACAGGAAGAGTAAGCCAAGCTATAGCCCATTTTTTGTGAGATATAAAGTGGCTTGACACTCCTCTCGTTGGCGATTATACTAGAGTTTTGGACGCGGGGTGGAGCAGTGGAAGCTCGTCGGGCTCATAACCCGAAGGTCGTTGGTTCGAATCCAACCCCCGCTACCAAGGAATTAAAGACGGGCAAGCCTGATATTGAACATTGGCATCTTATACATGATGGAGGGCAGAGGAGAGGTCCTCGATTAAGTCTCCGCTATCCTCAAGCCCAACGGACATCCTGATAAGCCCCCCAGAGATTCCCAGTGCTGCCCTTTCTTCGGGAGACATTTTGAGGTGGGACATGGTTGCTGGGTGTTCCAGAAGCGTCTCAGGTCCGCCCAGACTCACCGCTAATGAGCAAAGCTTTATGTTCTCCAAAAGTTTTCTGGCTCCTTCTTCTCCACCGGCCACCTCGAAGGAGACCATCCCGCCGAATCCTGTCATCTGTCTGCGGGCGAGTTCATGCTGGGGGTGGGAGGGAAGACCGGGATAGAAGACCCTCTCCACCTTGTTCTGGCTTTCCAGCCAACGGGCTAAAGTCAGGGCATTCTGGGAATGTTTCTCCATTCTGATGGGAAGGGTTTTTGTGCCCCGAACTATGAGCCAGGCATTGAAGGGATTCGTAATCCCGCCCATAAGGGTCAGGGTTTCAGCGCAAGATTGGATGAAATCTTTTCCCCCGACGATGATACCACCCATGGTATCAAGATGCCCGCTCAGATATTTAGTGGCACTATGCATGACAATGTCAGCTCCCAGATTTAAAGGGTGCTGATAGTAGGGGGTGGCGAAGGTATTATCCACCATTACCTTAGCCCCATTTCTCTTGACTTGAGTAGCTATCTCTCTGATGTCGGCTAACTGGAGGAGAGGATTACTCGGGGTTTCCAGGAAGATAAGTTTGGTGTTTGCCTTTATCTTTGCCGCTATCTCAGCGGGTTTGGTCTGGTCTATAAAGGAGACATCTATACCCCATAAATCGAGTTTTGAGAAGAGGGAATGGGTGCTGGCGTAGATTCCTCTAGCTGAGATGAGGTGGTCTCCCTTTTTCATCAGGGCGAATATAGCTGTGGCGATGGCAGCCATACCGGTAGCGGTGGCTAGGGCAGCTTCCCCACCTTCAAGGGAGGCGACTTTCTTCTCCAGGGCAATGTGGGTGGGGTTGCTGAAGCGGGTGTAGGCATATCCCGGCTCTTCCTTGTCTAGAGAAAGCTCTATGGCTCTTTTTGCCTCTTCAACAGTTTTAAAAGTGAAAGTAACCGTCTGATAGATTGGTGTGATAAGAGCTCCCTCCCGACGAGGGGCTTCACCGGCGTGAACTGCCTTGGTGTGGAATCCTCTTTTCATCTTGTCCTCCGTCAATATGGATATAACCTTTCGTGTGGCTATGTTAACGCCCCTAATCATAAGTTGTCAACGCCAATGGCTATTGACACTTGACCAACTGTGGTATACTCGTATACATCACTATTAAGGCAAGGAGGTGTAAGTAGATGGAGAAGTCTTCCACAGGATTGGAGGCAAATGTTGCCGGGCTACTATGTTATGTCCTGGGTTGGGTAAGCGGTCTTGCGTTTGTCTTGATAGAGAGGGAGAGCAAGTTTGTCCGCTTCCATGCTTTGCAGTCGATTTACGTCTTTGGCGTCCTTACCATTGCCAGTATTGTCTTTGGCTGGATACCTGTTCTTGGGGATGTGCTTAGCTGGATCATCTGGGTGCTCTCTATCGCACTGTGGATAATCTTGATGATTAAAGCTTATCAGGGAACAATGTTTAAATTGCCCTGGGCTGGTGATTTAGCTGAGAAGCGGGTAAGCTGACGCCAAGGTGGCGTGTGGCTAGCTTCATAAAATCCTTTTGCCTGGCGGGACATCACCGTCTGGTTGCACTAGCACTACTTTATCATCATCCAGTACTACGCCTAATACCAGAACCTCAGACATAAAATCACCAATTTGTCGGGGCGGGAAATTGGTCACCGCGATGATAAGTCTCCCGACTAGGTTATCTTTGCGGTAAAGTTTGGTAATTTGAGCACTGGCTTTCTTAACACCAAGCTCCCCAAAATCTATCCAAAGCTTATAAGCTGGTTTTCTGGCTTTGGGGAAATCCTCAACTTTGATAATTTTGCCAACACGTATATCTACCTTTTCAAAATGGTCATAAGTTATTTGCCTCACTTGAATAGCTCCCGTGACATAC
>JBHIFE010000131.1:0-3056 GCA_046760985.1 Dehalococcoidales bacterium | reverse complement strand
AGAGCAGCGGTTTCGTAAACCGCCGGTCGTCAGTTCGAATCTGACCGCTGGCTCCATAGCTTGAACTTGAGGTGATAAATGGACGGGTTGCTTTTTGGTACCGGTGGCACTCCCCATAGTGCCAAGACTCAATCCACCATAGATGGCATTGAGCGTATTGCTGAGCTTGGGCTGGGCTGTATGGAGGTAGAATTTGTCCAGGGGGTGAGGATGGGAGAAGGAGGTGCTCGCTTGGTAGGCGACATTGCTACTAGGAAAGGCGTAAGGCTAACGGCTCACGCTCCGTACTTCGTCAACCTTAATGCTCATGAGCCAGAAAAGATAAGAGCTAGCCAGGATAGGATTCTACAGACAGCTCGGATTGCCTCGTTGTGTCATGCTGAAAGCGTAACTTTTCACACTGCTTTTTACCTCGGTGACCCGCCGCAAGCAGCCTACAACAGGGTAAAGAAAAGCTTGGAAGAAATAATGAGCCAGCTTAAACGGGAAAATACGCGGGTGTGGATTAGACCAGAGCTTACTGGTAAAGAGACTCAATTCGGAACAATGGAAGAGCTATTCAATCTTAGTGTGGAAATTGAGGGAGTAGCCCCCTGCATTGACTTTGCTCACTGGCACGCCCGAACCGGAAAATTCAATTCATACTCGGAGTTTACCTCTATTCTGCAGCAAGTCCAAAAGCGATTGGGCAGAGCTGCTCTGGATAATATGCATATTCATGTTTCTGGTATTAGCTATGGTAAGAAGGGAGAAATAAAACACCTGAACTTAGAGGAATCAGATTTTCACTATGTTGAGCTTCTTAATGCATTAAAAGATTATGACGCCAAGGGTATGGTTATATGTGAAAGTCCCAATTTGGAACAGGATGCTCTGCTGCTACAAGCAACCTATAATAGCCTTTAAAATAAGTGGGACCAAGCCGCTAGATATGCTTATCGGGAGTTTTAGAGGGGTGAAGTCCCTCTCCAGAACCTTTTCCCCCTCCTTCAAGGGAGAAGGAGAGTAACGGAGAGTCAAAGAGAGGCGAAGCCTCTCTTACGCATCCATCTCCCCCTTCCCCCTTATCAAGGGGAAGGGAGATAAAGGGGGATGGGGTTATTAAATAAAACTTAAAGGGGGGGTGAGGTCAATAAGTAATTTCATTTGCACTATTTTTGTATTTACTTTTGTTTCTGGTATAATATGAATGGACAAAGCTAGTGATTAATATTTGAGGTGAAGAGTGAAACCGAGTTGGAAACGTAACAGTCTAATCTATATAGCCATTCTGCTGGCTAGCATTGCTCTTTTCTCCTATCTTCTACCCACGGCGAATAAACCTGAAGAAGTCCCTTTAAGTGAAGTAGTAGCTATGTCGCAAAATAAGAAGATAGCCGAGATTAAGGTAGAAGATGATACGCTACTCGTTACTACCATTGATGGCACCGAGCTAAGGGCTTTCAAAGAAAGTAACGCCAGTATATATGAGATTGAGGGGCTTGACCTTCAAGGAGTAGTAGTTAACATTAAGGGGTCATCGGGAATTAACTGGGGAGGACTGATGATTAACTTGCTGCCCCTGGTGATTTTTGGTGGCTTATTGTTCTTACTGTTCCGCCAGGCACGAGGAGCTAATAGTCAGGCGATGAGCTTTGGTCGTAGCCGGGCTCGACTGTTCCCGGCTAACCGTCCGACGGTGACCTTTGACGATGTTGCCGGGGTAGAGGAAGCCAAGCAAGACCTGCGAGAAGTGGTAGATTTCCTCAAGTCTCGTGAGAAATTCCAGAGCCTAGGAGCACGAATCCCGAAAGGGGTGTTGCTAATAGGTCCGCCAGGCACCGGCAAGACACTAATGGCTCGGGCAGTGGCTGGTGAAGCTGATGTACCATTCTTTTCCATCAGTGGCAGTGAATTTGTTGAGATGTTTGTTGGCGTCGGTGCTTCCAGAGTGCGCGACCTCTTCGACCAAGCCAAGCGTAATGCCCCGTGCATTGTCTTCATTGATGAGATTGACGCGGTAGGGCGTCACCGGGGTGCGGGGCTAGGCGGTAGTCATGATGAGCGGGAGCAAACACTCAATCAGATTTTGTCGGAGATGGATGGCTTTGATACCAGCACCAGCGTGATTGTTCTAGCGGCAACTAACCGACCTGATATACTTGACCCGGCTCTACTTCGTCCCGGCCGTTTTGATCGCCGAGTCGTCGTAGACCGACCAGATATTAACGGGCGAATCGCCATTCTTAAAGTTCATACCCAGGGTAAGCCCTTGGATAAGGGCGTTAATCTGGAAGTGCTGGCGAAAGGGACGGTTGGGTTTAGTGGTGCTGACCTGGCTAACCTGGTCAACGAGGCAGCTATTCTTGCCGCTAGGCGAAACAAAGAAGTGATTACTATGCGAGAGCTTGAGGAGTCTGTAGACCGGGTGATTGCCGGACCGGAGAGAAAGAGCCGAAAGATAAGTCCCAAGGAAAAGGAAATTACCGCCTATCATGAAGCCGGACATGCCCTTGTCGCTAGGATGCTGCCTAACGCTGACCCGGTACACAAAATCTCAATAGTGGCGCGCGGGATGTCTCTCGGTCACACCCGCCAACTGCCCATTGAGGACCGCTACCTCATGACACGCTCTCAATTCAAGGATATGTTAGCTACCCTCCTAGGTGGATATACCGCTGAGAAGCTTATCTTCAATGAAGTGACCACCGGGGCTTATGATGATATTAGGCGAGCCACCGAGCTTGCCCGCAGGATGGTAACCGACTTTGGTATGAGTGACCGACTAGGACCACGAACCTTTGGAGATAGGCAAGAGATGGTCTTTCTCGGTCGTGAAATCTCCGAGCAAAAGGACTACGGGGATAAGGTTGCTGACGCAATTGATGAAGAAGTTAGCCGGATTATCCAGGAGGCTCACCAAACTGCCAAGACTATATTAACTGAAAGTAAGTCAAAATTGGTGCGTCTTGCTGAAGAACTTATTGCCAAGGAGACCCTGGAGGGGGAGGAACTGGAAGCTCTGTTTAGTGAAACTGCTGCCAAACCTGCCAAAAAAAGAGTGAAGACAACCACGA
>JBHIFE010000130.1:0-3064 GCA_046760985.1 Dehalococcoidales bacterium | reverse complement strand
GATTGAGATATAATTCCCAATTTTAATCTGGGGGGTAGCTATATCGCTACCAAAGGTGATCAAGAACCGGGTTGCTGGTGGTACTAGAATGAAGTAGCCAAAAACAACACCTCCCGTAAACATTAGTGCTATCCAAGGGAGTGTCAAATACACGTACTTCTTTTCCTTGCGGCTAAGGGCTGGCGAAACAAACATGATGCCCTGATAAACCAGGTACGGCATTGCTAGCACAATGCCACTGGCAAGACATACTCTCATAATGGTGCCAATCATCTCCGTCATTTCGATGTAAATGAGGTTGATGCCTTTTGCCGGCAAAATCAGGATGTAAAATATCCAATCATAGAAGATGAAGGCGATGAGTGAAGCAATAGCTACGGCGATGACACACTTGATTAGCCGGCTGCGTAATTCCCCAAGATGACCGAGGACAGTCAACTTTTTGTCATTGCTCATTTTATTACTGATGCCCCTCTAGACTCCGGGACTGGTCGTCTTTGTGGTTATGAGTGTGTTTTATCTCTGGCTGATGATGCCGCCGTTTTATCGCCACTGATTTGTCTTGGGGAGCAGTCTTTTCTTCCTGGTCTATTTCCTTGGTTATTTCAGAAGTGAAGTCACTGGTTGCTTTTCTCAAGACACGCACCGCTCTTCCCAGTGTCCGAGCAATCTCGGGTAATTTTCCTGGTCCCCATATTATCAGTGCTATAACTAGGATTAGTATTAATTCCCCGGTACCTATCCCGAAAAATCCCATTGCTTATTCCCTTACCTTATTATGCTCTACCTATAGCTTAGCGCAAAGACAGTTCATTACTTGAGAACTATGACTTTGGACTTATACCGTTAGAGTAAGTTTAGCTCTTAGTGGTTTTCTTGCCAGTCGTCTTTTTTGATTTCTCTGCCTCTTCCTCCTCATCGTCTTCGCCACGCTGTCCTTTGCGGAAGGCTCGTATGCCCTTACCGATAGCGCCACCGACTTGGGGTAGCTTGCCTACCCCGAAGACAATAAGGATGATTACCAAGATGAGGGCAATTTCCCACGGTCCCATGCGAAATGGCATTATACATCCCTCCTGTCTGTATATTGCCTTATTATAACCTTAATTTTAGTTGCTGGCGAAAAGTAATCGTTCTTCACCGGAAAAGACAGAGAGACGACTGCCACGGGCGTAGCCAATTACGGTGATGTTCAAGTCCTTGCCCAGCGAAATAGCTAGCTCAGTTGGCGAGCTACGTGAAACGATGATTGGGGTCTGCATTCTCGCCGCCTTAAGCAGCATTTCCGATGATATGCGACCTGTGGTCAATAGAAGGCAATCCTGAGTTGGCAGTCGCCTCATTAGGCATTCACCCATAATTTTATCCAAGGTATTGTGACGTCCAATATCCTCAGCCATCACCAGTATTTGCTTGCGGTTACATAGTGCTGAGCAGTGTATGCCCCCACATTGTTGAAACAACTCCTGATGCCGGTACAGTTTTTTCATCAGTGACAGCACTTCTTTGGCTGTGACCACTAAGTCTGAATCTATCCTTTGTGCTTGAGTTTTGAAACTTACCACGCTACCACAGCCTGAAGTCAGGGTGCGCCGTGGCGGCAATGTATATTTGACCTTATTTAGCCTGACATCGGCGATTGGTTCGTCTTGGCAAACCCGGATACTGGCTACTTCATGCATATTAGCAACGATTCCTTCTGAATAGAGAAAGCCGAGGACGAGCTGAGTTAGTTTAGTCGGGGTACACAGGATGGTAACTGCTTCCTGACCGTTTATAAAGATAGTTAGAGGCATTTCACTGGGTGTGGCAGCCTTCTCCTTGCGCCACTCTTCCCCGGAAAAGAAGCTACAGTTTACATCCGGGGCAATACCACTGGCTAATAGTTCATTTATTGTCTTTTCCATGCTACTATGCGGTTCGGCTAAGTCCTAGGTAAAGGCAATTACCATAATTATACTAAGTGGGGAGTCCCTTGTCTAATTTGGATGAACGCTGCGAATTTACAGACATTGCTGCATATGTTATAATTTTTTGATTTTAACAAGGGGTAGAGAGGTATAACTTGGACAAAGAGAAGAAAACGGAAATTATCAACAAGTATAGAGTTCACGAAAAAGACAGTGGTTCAACTGAAGTGCAGGTGGCTCTACTTACCGAGAGGATAAAGCAACTGACGAGTCACATGGCGGCTAATCGTCATGATTATCACTCGCAGCGGGGCTTACTTAAGCTCGTTGGACAAAGGAGAAGGCTGCTAAACTATTTGAGTAGGGAGGATGTGGGCCGGTACAATAAGCTGATTAAAAGTCTTGGTTTACGTAAATAAAGCTTTGGTGAGTTGATGGAATCACAATCTTTTGAATGTAGTGTTGGTGGTAGAAGTCTCATTATAGAGACGGGAAAGCTGGCTGGACAGGCAAGCGGAGCAGTAACTGTTCGTTATGGAGATACTGTGGTTCTGGTTACCGCTTGCATCAGTGATGAGCCGCGAGAGGAAGGGGATTTTCTACCCTTAACGGTTGACTATGAAGAGAGGCTATATGCTGCCGGCAAAATCCCTGGCGGCTTTATCAGAAGGGAGGGTCGCCCCAGTCAGGAGGCGACCTTAGCTTGTCGTCTTACTGACCGCCCGCTGCGTCCGCTTTTGCCTAAAGGGTGGCGTAATGATATTCAGATTATAGCTACAGTTCTTTCTGCTGACCAGGAGAATGACCCTGACATTTTAGCGGTTATTGGTGGTTCGGCAGCTTTATCACTAACCGAGGTACCGTTTGATGGTCCGGTGAGCGCTGTCCACGTTGGCTATATTAATGGCGAGCTGGTATTGAATCCAACATTAGCCCAGCTTGAGGAAAGCCAACTTGACTTGGTTGTGGCAAGCACCAAGCAAGCGGTGGTAATGATAGAAGCCGGAGCCAAAGAGATTCCAGAAGACATTATTTCCCAAGCAGTCAAATTTGGGCACGAGGCAAATCAGGATATTATCAAGCTCCAAGAGCAACTGCAGCAGGCATGTGGTAAGCCGAAAGTTGAAGTCCCTAGCCATGAGATTAGCCCTGAG
>JBHIFE010000129.1:0-3069 GCA_046760985.1 Dehalococcoidales bacterium | reverse complement strand
AAGAAGAGAGGTTCAGCTACCGCTCTTTGGACTCCGAGTATTACTGAAAAGAGCAAAACTAGGGCAATAGCGATTGAAAATGTGCTTCTTCTCATTTTCCCTCCTCGCCATGCGGGTTGACGCCAATCATACTACAGCTAGTCCTTACAGTCAATAACCGTCGCTACTTAAGGCTCCTAGAAAATAAAGATTTTTAGAATTGAATTTGGTAGGAGCGTATAACTATCTCGCCTTCCTCAGTAATGCCCACGTTAACCAGAATTGTATACGAGCCGCTGGTGGCAATAATATCGTAATAATACCCAAAGGAACCAGGACTATATTCTCCAGAAAATTGCCCTCCTGCCTCCTCCTCGAATCCTGCGTACTCCACCCAGCCACTGCCCGAATAGGTATTGTCGCCTATTTCTCCACCGGTCCAGGCGACAAAGCTAATGAACGTCGCCTCCTGTTCACTAAGATCGGGGCGGGGTGATGTAAAGTCAAAATACAGTTCCCAGTGGTCATTCACATAGGTTTTCGTCAAGTCGGCAGTAGGTCCCTCATAGGACCCCGCCACATAGGTAAAGCGTGGGTCTAATTGTTGAAAAACCGCCTTCAAATGTATTTCGGAAGTACCATAGTTATACATGTAAACCACATGTTTAAAGTAAGCTATCTGCCCATCTCCAGACCAATAGGGCGGTCGTATTTCCAGGGCTGCAGCCAGATGAATACCAGATTCAGTTAGCGGCACCGGAAATGGCCAAGCCTCCCCCAGTGGCGACTGAGTTATCTCGGTGGTGACGGGCACCTCCAAGCCGTTCACCGTTATCGTGGTGTTGGCGCTGGGGTTCTCAGGATTGAGCTGATCAGTTATGTTATCTACGTTGTACTTCAACTGCCACAGGCTGTACTCAACCGCAGCATCAGCAGCATACTGCTTGAGCAACAGTTCCTTTGAGACAGGGACTTCAATAAGCCCCGTGCTCACATACCTCAGCATGGGCGTAATAAGCAATGAGCCGAGGGCTAATGCAATCAGAACCAAGATTAAAACCTGCCCTCGTTGTCTAGTCATGCTCCCCAAATTCCTAATCGCCACGACTAACTACCCTCCTCAGGCCTGAGGTAAACCCGGTATGTTTTTTGTACTGTTCTCTCGGGAGCCCACCATCGGGGAGTACAGCTTATCGACACTGTAATCAGGTCACCGGTCTGAGAAAACTCGACCTTAGAAATATTTCGAGCTACCGTAGTCTCGGTGCCATCGTAGTTACGCTGAAGCTCAGTGCCCCAAAGGGAATAGTTACTGGAATGAGGTATATCGGCAAAATCGTGCCGCTCTACCCAAGTTAGCGTCAGGTAGTTCACCGGGTCAGCTCCCTCCACAAGATCGGTGCTTTCAGCCATCATCGCGTCCTGACTGATCCACCGGGCAGCGTTCCCTATCTCATGGGCTGCGGTGACCGTGGTTTTGGTGATGTCAGTTCCACGGTACTCCTGAAAAACAAGTGCTAATACTCCACTAATAAGCATCGCCGCGATAGCCATTGCCGCCAACAGTTCCAGTAAGGTCATACCTTTTTGCCTAGACTGTCCGTTCATCATAATTTAGCCTTGTAGCTTTCTACCGCCAACACAGCTTGTCCCTCACGAAATACACTTACCACTAACTTTTGAAGTGTGTTGGGATACTCAGGAGGGGATACGTCGGTCACGTCTATTAAGACTTCATATTCAGGCGGCGGGGAGACGGTCACCGGATAGTAATTACTGTCGTCATAGGGCAGGCTCTTGATATCCTCTATCTGGGTACGTACCAGGTTCTCCGCTGTAAAGTGCTCGTCAACCGTACCTGCGCCGGATAATCCTGAGGATATAGCCGTCAGAAACACAGCCCCTATTATTCCCAGTATCCCCAGCGCCACCAGAACTTCAAGCAAGCTGGTGCCTTGTTGTCTGACCATTGCGCCTCCATCGCCGAAGACGACTATTCACCCATTTAACAATATAAAATCTTAACTAGATAGTCATCCACCTTTAGTACCTTTTGAGTAGTACTTTCGTCTTATTGATTAATTAGGTACCCAAGGAACTACGCAGGTGAACTCCTCGGGTATAAGGAATTTAGCCACGACTTTGGCGAGAGGGGAGTGTTATGGATAGGCAATAGTGTATAGACGCCCTATGGATTACTTCTAATTGTAGGTTTAGCTAGATTATGGACTGCATGCATATTTGTCAATATAGTGAAAATGAATATGAAATGAACTTCCAGGCGTGCCGAATGTGGTTACGGCTTCGGGGAGGACAAGCAGTTATCTGACAGGGATTAAACCGTGCTTAATAGCGATTACTACCGCCTCAGTGCGGTCATTGGCATTCAGTTTGCTCAAGATTGCAGTAACATGACTCTTAACGGTGCTCTCGCTAATACCAATCTCAAACGCAATCTGCTTGTTAGGATAGCCCTGAGCCATATAATTCAGGATTTCTATCTCTTTAGAAGTGAGCTGTGCCAGAAAGGCCAGAGCCTCCTTCCCGGGCTTTTGCTGCAGGCTTGATAACTCCTCAGCGTAGAAACGTTGGTATAGTTGGTTCCCCCGCGTCCATCCCATGAGCCAAACCGTAGCTAATCCAAAAATAGCCAATGGTGCCACAACATCAATTCCAATCCCCTGCGAGATTAAGATGATGATAGTAATCAAAATAGCGAACAAGAAAATAGCGATGTTAAGACCCCACCTTGCGATGTTTGCCTTATCTCTTGCCCTCCGCATAGCCACGCGTTCTATTACTAGGCTAAGCTGCTTGGTGTCCTCGGCTTCGTCCATTTCGTTCTATCTCCCTTATTAGACTAAAAGGGGGTACCAACCACCGCCATTTGGATTCCCAGTACTACCGAAAAAAACGAAACCAGGGCAATAGCGATTGAAAATGTGCTTCTTCTCATTTCCCCCATCGCCATATGGCTTGAGGCTAATCATACCACGGCTAGTCCTTATAGTCAATAACATCGCTATTTATAGAAAAGTGGCAGCGGAGGGATTCGAACCCACGACCAAAGGCTTATGAGTCCTCTGCTCT
>JBHIFE010000128.1:0-3075 GCA_046760985.1 Dehalococcoidales bacterium | reverse complement strand
AGCTTAAGGAAGGAGGAATACGCTAAAATGTAAAGGTCTAGAAAGGAGAGGGCTTAAATCTTCAAGGAGGAAATAAGATGAAAAATAAAAAATTACCAATAATAGTTGGAGTCATCTGCCTGGCACTGATAATGGCAACGCTGCCATTTGCCGGCGCTTGTGCCCCTACAGAAAAGACACTGAAGATAGGCATAACCACACCATCAACCGGACCGGCTGCCGAAAAGGGAGCCCCTATGGGGCATGCCAACCTTGATGCTATTGAATACATTAACACCGAACTCGGTGGCGTTGCCGGATACCCGATTGAGGTGGTTTGGTTAGACAATGCCTATGACGCCGCTAAAGTAGTCACCAATGTCAAGAGATTCATGGATGAGGGGTGTTTAATGTTTGCCACTGCCTCATCCAAGATGATGTCGGCATCCATGGAAATTGCCAACCGGGCTGGGTTCCCCGGCTTAGCTTCCTTCACCTCACCGATATTGTATCGTCCGCCGCAGCATATCTATGGTCAGATGCCTGACTATGGCGACGATGCCTTAGCCTTTGCTACCTATTTTATGGAAAATATCTGGAAGGGTCCGGGAAAACCCAGATTCGCCCTGCACCTGCTCAATAACCCTACCGGTTACGGGGCTCGGGATGCCTTTCGGGCTAAGGCTGACGAACTGGGCATTGAGATTATTTCCACTGATGAGCACACCACGACCACTACCTCGGAGATAGAATCTCTGACCCGAATTAAGGCGTTAAACCCCGATGTCTTATATATCTCCAGCACACCAGCACCTACCGCCGTCATCATCAAAAATGCCTACGAACTGGGTATGTATCCGGGCATAACCATCGGCTGTGGTCATGCTAGTTTCACCAAAGCTCTGATTGACATCGCTGGGGCTGACATTGTTGAGGGTGTTTATGGTGTCTTCCCCACAGTGAACTGGGGGGATGATGTGCCCGGCATGGCTAAGATGACCGAATACTGCCAGAAGCTGCACCCCGAAGACTATGGTAACATGGACTACATCACCTCGTGGGCGCAAAGCCTGATTATGGCTGAGATTCTAAGGCTGGCAGTAGAAAATGTTGGCTACGATGTACTGGCTAAGGGGGATGCCGAATCGTGGCAAGCCATTGAGACCCAGGGTATCCAGAAGCTGAAGAATTATGATGTCGGTGGTCTTCATGGTCCGGTGAGTTATACCCCGGGAGACAACCGACTGTCCAAGTCAGTCCGGGTCTTCCAGATACAGAACGGGGTAATCACCCCGATAAGCGACTGGGTAGAAGCGCCAATGGTTAAGTATGAGGAATTTGACTGGTTTGGTAAATAACAAGAATGGGCAGGGGCTCCGCTGTAGCGGAGCCCCTGCCCGGGAGAAAACTAAAATATGCTCAGGTTAAATAACATTGAGGTTGCCTATCTCAATGTTATCCGAGTGCTCCACGGTGTTTCCCTAAATGTAGAGGACGGCTCAATTGTTGCCCTCCTCGGGGCTAACGGTGCCGGTAAAAGTACCACCCTCAAGGCAATTTCCGGTCTACTTCATGTTGAAGAAGGAGAGGTAACCGATGGCAGCATTGAGTGGAACGGGGAAAGAATAGATAAGAAAACTGCTGAAGAGATAGGTAAGATGGGCATTATTCAGGCACTGGAGGGTCGTCGGGTCTTCGAGCACCTCAGTACCGAGGAAAACTTGCTCGTCGGTGCTTACCATCGCCAGGACCGCCACGCCGTCAAGCAAGACCTAGATATGGTTTACCACTACTTCCCCCGACTCAAGGAGCTTCGGCATAACACCGCTGGCTACCTCTCTGGAGGCGAACAGCAAATGCTGGTCATTGGACGAGCTATGATGAGTGCCCCCAAGCTCATGATGCTGGATGAGCCATCATTGGGTCTGGCACCGCTGTTAGTAGAAGAGATTTACGATATTATCAATCGGTTTAATATTGAGCAAAAAACCTCGGTGCTACTCGTAGAGCAGAACGTGAGAATTGCGCTGAGTATTGCTCACTACGGTTATGTTATGGAAAATGGTCGGATTGTTCTTGATGGCACCGCTGACTTCCTTACCAATAATGAAGATGTGAAAGAATTTTATATGGGATTATCCGCCATGGGTGCCAAGAAGAGCTACCGTGAAGTAAAGCACTATAAGAGGCGAAAGAGATGGCTATAAAAGGGAAGCCAGATGAATTTTTTGATGAACTAGAGACAATGACGGCTGAGGCGAGAGAGAAATATTTTAACCAGAGGTTGTCTCAGACCATAGACCATGCTTACCGCCATGCTCCTGTGGTGAAGGAAATATTTGATAAGGCAGGGGTTAGCCCTGACCAGATTCGCACGGTGAAGGACTTAGAAAAGCTACCTATTATTAGAAAAACTGACCTGATAGATTTGCAAAAGGCAAATCCACCCTACGGTGGATTTCTCACCATTCCACCGGAACAGGTTGACCGTATATTTATCTCACCCGGCCCCGTCTATGAGCCAATCCAACATGCGGCTATTAAATGGTTTGCCAAGTCTTTTTGGGCTGCCGGATTTAGAAAGGGAGATGTGGTTATTAACACCTTCACTTATCACATGTCCCCTGCCGGTATCCTCTTTCATGAAGCCTTGAGGGATTGTGGGGCGACAGCTATACCCACGGGCACCGGCAATACTGAAATTCAGATTCAGACCATGCATGACTTAAAAGTTACCGGATTTGTAGGGACACCGAGCTTCCTGATGACCCTAATTAAACGGGCTGAAGAAATGGGCTATAACTTCCGCCGGGATTTTGCTCTTAAGCGTGCCTGGTTTACTGGTGAGATGCTACCTCTCTCGCTACGGAAAATCTTTGAGGAGGACTACCAGATTGCCACCTCCCAAGCCTATGCTGTTACCGAGACGGGTGGTGCCCTCGCCTATGAATGTCGCGAGAAATCTGGTATGCACCTCATGGATGAATACGTAATAGAAATAGTTGACCTTGAGACAGGAAAACAGCTAAAACCGGGAGAGATAGGTGAAATAGTGGTAACCCCGATTCACAATAAAGTCTGGGGGCTTATCCGCTT
>JBHIFE010000127.1:0-3171 GCA_046760985.1 Dehalococcoidales bacterium | reverse complement strand
ACCTCCTTAGACGGCAAATCCTTTTTCATCTCTTCCAGCATTTTGGACACGTCGACAAAGCCTTCTGTTCCTTTTTCTTGAGTTACCTTCATTTTTACCGCCTCCTTTTTCTCTTCATCCACTTCGACATTATCACTTAACGACCCGTATTACATCAGCCACCGCACCTAATTTGTCCAGCACAGTTGACCAATTCTTCATTACGCCAAGTGTGCATACACTAGGTCAACAATCGTATCACCAAGTGGCTGTTTGATGAGGCAACTGGTTGTCTCGTTTTGAACTATTTGCTACTACTGACTATAATGAGAATGGGAATCGCGGTAGTAGGGTGCTTTATGGACAAGATAAGAGTGATTATTGCCGATGACCATGTTCTTTTCCGCGAAGGGACGCGCAACCTGATTGAGCAGGAGCAGGATATAGAGGTCGTTGGTGAAGCCAGTGATGGGGAAGAGGCTGTCAAGCTGGTAACCCAACTCCAGCCGGATGTGGCTCTGATAGACATTGCCATGCCGAAGGTTAACGGTATCGAGGCGACGCAGCAGATTAAAGCTCGTCACTCAGCTACGGCGGTGTTGGTTCTCACCGCTTACGATAATGACCAGTATATTCTGTCTCTCTTGGAGGCGGGAGCGGCAGGTTATCTGTTAAAGAATGTTAGCGGTAAGGAGCTGGTTAATGCCATTCGTGCGACATATGCCGGTGAATCAGTGCTGCACCCAACTATCGCCCAAAAGGTCTTTCACCGCCTGGTGAGTAAGGGGAAAAAGCCCATTGAGCCCACACTGACCGAAGAGCTTAGCGAACGAGAAATCGAGATACTCAAACTGGCGGCAAAAGGCATGAATAATCAGGATATTGCCGACCAACTCTTTCTGAGCCGACGTACCGTGCAAGCTCACTTGAGCAACATCTTTCACAAGATGAACGTGGCCTCTCGAACTGAGGCTACATTGCAGGCAGTAAGACGGGGCTGGCTTACTTTGAATGACCTTGCGTAGAATATACCTGGGAGGAAGGTGGTGAAACCGGTACTAAAGGTTTTTCACCTCTGGATTATAGTAGCTATCGTGGTCTGCGGTGGCATTCTCTATTACGCTGACCAGATTCCCTGGATTCAGAATGTTCTAAGTCAGACACCGATCAATCTCGCACGCTATTCAACTTATCGTATTCTATCCCTCATACCAGTAGCTTACGCCGCTTATGTTTTTCGTTTTTATGGTGGAGTGGTTACTGCCATTTTCATCAGCCTAGCCTTGCTACCTCGAGCTTTTTTTGTCTCTCGGGTGCCAGAGGACGTAGCTGAAATCATCGCTTTCTTATTCATCGGACTGCTAGTAACCTGGCTGATTGACCGGCAACAGCAGACTGTTCATCGCCTAGAAAAGACTCAGCAGGAACTTAATGATTCTCTGCAAAGTGTCAGGAATCAGGGGCGGCACTTAGCCGTGTATCACGAGATTTCTACCCTTTTTTATCAAACTTCAGATGCAAACGAGATTGCCAAGGACGCTTTGAATAGAGTCTTAAAGGTTGCGGGGGCAGAGGGAGGCTGGATATATCTCAAGGAGGAAAGTGGTGACCTGGCTCTTGTTGCCTACCGCGGTATACTGCCAAAGTTTGTCAGTGATGCCAAGCGTATCAAACCAGGCGATAATCCTGATGGTAAAGCGGCGCAGTCCGGAGCCCCCGTCGTAGTGAGGGCAGGTTCCAGCGATTTTGAGCAGGGCTTACGGAAGCCTGAGAACGCGTGGATGGTGGCAGCTGTGCCACTACGCGGCAAAACTGGAATAGTGGGAACACTGGGTATATTGACCACTGAGCAACAATGCTCTCAAGAGCAACTACAGGCGCTCACTGGCTTTGGCACCAGAATCGGAATTGCCATTGACCGCGCTCGCCTCGACCAGGAGGAAAAGGCTATCACCGAGCAGCTCCGGCTTTCTGAGGAGCGCTATCGAGGCCTTTTTGAGAATGCTAGCGAAGCAATCTTTGTCTGTTCCAGTACCGGGCGCATCATCTCGGTTAATAAAGCCGGTGAAGACCTCACGGGTTATACCTATGATGAATTAACGAACCAGACAATGCATCAACTTTTTCCCGGGATTAGCTGGGAGACGACCGAGAAAGTGCTTTTCGAGAACGCGGGGAGTATAACAATGGGCAAAACTGAGGAGCTTCGTTTGAGAAGGAAGGATGGCGGAGAGGCTTTCATTGAGCTCAAGGTTAGTCCTGTACTTAAGAATGGCCAGGGTATTGGCTTCCAGGCTATAGCCCGTGATGTCACCGAGGAGAAGCAGTTGCAGCAGAACATGCAGTACTACATCACACAAATAACCAAGGCCCAAGAAGATGAACGCTTGCGCATCTCTCGTGACCTTCATGATGAGACGGCTCAGGTCTTAGCCAGCTTATCACGCGATGTCGACTCCATCATCTCAAGCGATGCGACACTATCGGAGTCGACGATAGCTAGGTTGAAGAAGCTACATGAGATGGCTCAGTCGGCGCTGGAAGGAGTACGCCGTTTCAGCCAGGACCTCAGGCCGTCAATCTTAGACGACTTGGGGCTAGTGTCAGCATTAGAGTGGCTTGGCACTAACTTGGAGACTGGGCACGGAGTGGCAGTGACTGTTAACGTTACCGGTGATGAGCGGCGCCCTGCATCTGACAGAGAACTGGCGGTTTTCCGGATCGCCCAAGAAGCACTAGGCAATGTGAGGAGACATTCCAAAGCCTCAGCAGTTGAGATGACTATAGATTTCGGTGAGGATGCCTTAACCCTAATCATAAAGGATAACGGCCAAGGATTCAGCATGCCCCAAAGGGCAAGCGATTTGGCGTTATCTGGGAAGCTGGGTATAGTCGGGATGCGAGAGAGAGCACGCTTAGTTGGCGGCACCTTGATTGTACAGTCAGAGGTAGGCAAAGGAACCGAGGTAATCTTGCGAGTGCCTGCCTGAAAGTAAACAATTGTGGGCAGAAGAGGCATTCGAACTCAATTGTGTCACATTGTGGCCTTCGTTAACACGTGTTATCGACAAGGTCACGGTATGATACAAGGTTAATCCCGTAGCAAAGTTGGGCAGAGATTCAGGTTCTCATACAATAAGCGAGTTACTGGTCAGCGCTGTACTGTTCTTGTTGCTCGTCTTCTTGTCTTCC
>JBHIFE010000126.1:0-3194 GCA_046760985.1 Dehalococcoidales bacterium | reverse complement strand
CACTCTTTCAGTACATCCTCGGTAAGTTCTCTGGCTCCGGCAAGCTTGCCCAAGACCTTTCCCGGTAGTGTGAAATGTTTCCTAAATACCGATCTCAGAAGCTCAGTCCTCAGAACTGGCATGTTCTTGGGGTCTCCAGAACCGATGAAAAAGTGGCACTTGTCAGCACAGGCGCCACACCTGACACAAATATCCAAAAAGAGCTGAAGCGAACGGTAATTCTTTAAGCGCTCTTTCATTCCAGCCAATATTATCTCTTTCCAGTTTTCCGGCAGTTTCCAGTCTTCTTCATAAGGGTGCCATTCTCTTGCATTGGGAAGTTCAAGATATTCGTGATGTTTTGCTGCCGCACTGTAGCAGTAGGTGCCTTTTCTGAATTCAACAGTTGGCTCCAGCCAGCTCTTTTGGGGAGGTTTATAATCTATTTTCAATAGTTCCTCTGGTGCTGATATGTCCTTTGACATGGTTATTCCTTCTCTACAGGTAATCCAACCTCTTTCATTTTTTCTCTGAAATCGTCCTCCCACTCCTCATAAGTATGAACTTTGACCGGATAATCCCAGGGGTTGACGTGCCGGCGCATGCGACTATTATTCTTTAGGTTTCTCGTTGGGCTGAGGAAGACCCCTGCCATGTGCATCAGCTTACTGAACGGGAAGTAGGTTATTAGGCTGCAGGCGAGGAACAGATGAATGTAAAAGGGCAAGCCCACCCCGTCGGGGATGGTGGGATGGAGGGTAAGCACTCCTATAGCCAACTCCTTCACCCCTACAATATCCACCTTGTAAAACAGCCGCATGAGAATCCCAGAAAGAGCTACCCCTAGAAGGAGTAAGACGGCGAAGTAATCAGAGGGAAGGGAGATATAGCGTACCTGTGGATAGATAACCCTTCTCAAGAAAAGGTAAGTCAAGGCTATTAAGATGACAAAATCAGTTATATAGAGTGTCGGCACCGCTAATTGGAAAATTCCGTCAAGGTCCTGAACTAAAAGAACGACGGAAGGTACCGGCTCGAGTAATAATCTTGAATGTCGGAAAAGAATGATGAACAGAGACCAGTGAAAGGCTAAGCCCCCTAGCCAGAGATACTTGTTGCCGCCATATGCTAGCTTTTCTGTCCTTTTCAGTTCAACCCTTTCGTTCCGGAACAGGGAACGGAAAAGAAGCACTTCAAGAGCCATCCTAACTATCACACCAGTGGTACTAGAAGGGCTCTCAACATTATTGGCTTTAATCCAATGGAGAGATTTCTGCTGTCCACAGACTGTGGGGATATGGAATGGAACCGGCGCTCTTGCCCAATTTACGACACGGTAAATAAATCCAACAATGAAGGTAACAACGGCTATATAGGGTATTATAACTGCAAAGAGGGAATACCAACCCAGTCTCTCTATCCCGATAAAGACAAACAGAACAAGTATTACGACTGCCAAGAGGGCATAGAAAGCATTCATTCTATCCCTCGCTTCCTCCACTCGTTAGCCATCCTGAGCATGGCTCTAGTCAGCTCAAGTAAATTGTCAGTCGCCATATCACCTTAGAAAAAATATTACCCCCCAACTTACTTTATCATATTAGCTCTTTCCAGCAGTTTGAGTACCCTTTCTCTTTCCTCTTTTACTTCATTAACCCTGATTTCATAAACTTTCTCTCGGCATTTCATATATGTGTCGAGGGCAAGCAGGACCAATTTATCTATCCTAGATTCTAATTTCAATAACTCCTCAAAGGCTTGTTTTTCCTTAATCTCGTTAGCTAACTCTTCTCTTATCGCTTTCTTTAGAAGGAAGATGAAGGCGACAGCCTGGGACGGAGGGAAATTTTGAATCGCCCTGATTTTGATAATCTTATCGAGGCAGGCAGTGAGTTTGTCAGGATTCATCTCGAGGAGGAGCTCATCATATAGAGCCTCTATTTCCTGGGAAATAGTATATCCCACCGGATTAATGAACCTGTCCTTTTCCCGCTTCAAAAACCTTGAAGTATCAGCTGGATAGGTCTCCAGTATTAATTGGAACCACTTTGCCAAAATGGTGGCTCTCTTTTGTGATAGTAAATCTTCTAGGAGCATAACCTAGCCCACTACGTTTGAGTCTAGGAGCAAGTTTATACCGACAAATAATAACCGATTGAGGCTATGTTGTCAAAGCCCCTTGGAGTTTGTTAAAGAGCAATGAAAACCCAGTAATGGTACCGGATAAGAGCAGTTCGCTGACAGCTATTACGTTTTCCAGTCAATTAAAAATAAGTAGAGTATTTTTCTGCAAAATATAGAGCATTGACAAGGTTTTTCTAAGTAGCTTATACTTTAGACGGCAAAATGAGTTATTTTTATATTCCTTAAATCTACGTACAGGAGGTGATTAAATGGCTAAAAGTGAGACTCCCCAGGTTGATGAGCTTGAGAAAGGTCCCTGGCCAAGCTATGTGAAAGAAATTAAGCGGATGGCGAAGAAAAAGCCGGCAGCCAAGGACCTTCTGGCAGTTCAGGAACTTTCTTTCAAGGAGAAGATAACCCACTGGAAACACGGCGGTATCGTTGGTGTTGTTGGGTATGGTGGTGGGGTTATTGGTAGGTATTCTGATGTTCCAGAAAAGTTCCCCAATATTGAATCTTTCCATACTTTTCGTGTAAACCAGCCTACAGGCTGGTTTTATACTACCAAAGCCCTGCGGGAACTTTGTGATGTGTGGGAGAAGTATGGCAGTGGCATGACCAATTTCCACGGTTCAACTGGCGACATCATACTTCTGGGGGCGACCACCGCCAATTTGCAGCCTTGCTTTGACGCACTGACGGACATAGGCTTTGACCTGGGTGGCTCGGGGTCGGACCTGCGAACTCCAAGTGCTTGTGTCGGTCCAGCTCGGTGTGAATTTGCTTGCATAGATACCCTTGATATAATTTACAACCTGACTATGGAATTCCAGGATGAAATCCACCGACCAAGATGGCCATACAAATTTAAGATTAAGGCTTCTGGTTGCCCCAACGACGGTGTTGCTGCTATAGCCAGGTCTGATCTAACCATAATCGGTACCTGGAGGGACAGCCTCAGGATTGACCAGGATGCGGTCAGGGAATATGTAAATGGTGGCTTTGATATTAAGAATATAGTCATAAATAAGTGTCCTACCTGGGCACTGGAGTGGGATGAGAAAGCCGCTGAACTGATACTGAAGGCGGAG
>JBHIFE010000125.1:0-3199 GCA_046760985.1 Dehalococcoidales bacterium | reverse complement strand
GTAAACCATATAAACCTAAACGGAGGTGAGGGTGACAACAAACATTAATAGAGTGTGTTTTTCCAGAACTTCTTTAAGCTAAAGCCTTATTTAATTCCGACTCCAGATAAGTAACCTTGGTGCCTGAATCTATTACTCCCCACGGCAATCTTTGACTAACATCCCACCTCTGGGCATAAAAATCCGTATCCAAATGGTATTTCTCCACTGCCCTCCGCCAGCCAGCCAGTGACACCTCGTCTATATTAGCCAGCACCTCAGCCACTCCAGTATTGCCTCGGGCTAAGACTCCTTGAACCTGGCTCCAGGCGGGGCTTTCACTCTTGAGCTTAATTCCTTTTGGTGACAGGTTGTTTCTGAGTAGAGACAGACGCTGGTTCAGTGTCTGGACAGGCGTCATCGGTAGCCACTGGAAGGGTGTGCCTGCCTTGGGCACAAAGGGAGCAATATTGACGGTGAGGCGAGTGCCGCTTCGCCGCCTATCAATGATATTCTTGCACCTGAGGGTCAGCTTTATAATTTCCTCTATATCTTCGTCAGTTTCCGAAGGCAAGCCAATCATGAAGTAGAGCTTGAGTTGTTTTATCCCTGGCTGAGCGAGCATAGCTATTGACTCAAGAATATCATCCTCACCAATGTTCTTTTTAATAAGCTGGCGCAGGCGCTGGGAGCCAGCTTCCGGGGCAATGCTGAGAGTTTGGGCTCCACCTCTAGCTATTTCTCTCACCAGTTTGTCAGTAAGATGACTTAATTGCAGCGAGCTGAGGGAGAAAAAGGCTCCTACCTGACGCAGTCTAACCAGCAGTTCCTCTAGCCGGGGATAGTCGGAAACCGCCGGTCCGACCAATCCCAGACGTTTTCTATATTTAAGTCCTTGCTTAGCCTGCTCTATTAGCTTATCCATAGAACGAAAGCGTATCGGGCTAAAGGCAGTGCTGACCAGACAAAAACGGCAGCTCCAGTTGCAGCCCCGCTCTACCTCAATGAGGTATAAATCACCCAGCTCGGTGTCCGGGGTCAGTATAGCGGAGGTAACCGTGAAGTCATCCAGATTTGTTGCCCACTGGCGAACTACACGAGTTCCAGAGTACTTAGGGACATAAACGCCAGGTAGCGAAGCTAGAGCTTTAAGTAGCTCCTCTCGCTTACTACTGATGCCTTCAGATAGCATGGGCAGCATGGTAGGCAGTATTGGCTCTGCCTCACCAATGCACAGGCAATCAAAGAATGGAGACAGGGGTATAGGGTTAGCTGTGATGCACGGACCACCAGCGATGACTAGCGGATGCCTCTCATCACGCTCAGCCGCATATAAGGGTATACCGCTGGCTTGGAGAATTGACACCACATTGAAATAATCAAGCTCGTAGGAGATAGAAAAAGCCAGGACAGCGAAATCGGAAAGCGGTCGCTGTGATTCTAGAGATAAAGCAGTTTTATCCCGGTTTTCTCTTTCCCAGAAGGCTCTTTCACAAACAATGTCATCGTAGCTGTTTAAGAGACTATAGATGGCATGAAGTCCCAGATTGGACATGCCTAGGTAGTAGGAGTTGGGATAAATAAGAGCGATTGGTAGTCTACCACCCCAATCTTTGATAATAACACCTTCTTCCCGGGAAAGCCGCTCTCTAGGGGGAGCCTTTGCCTTTTTGGTTTTATCCCAACTCATCAGCTTATTTATGATTTCCAGCAGCCATTTAGAAGTCGTGCATTTATAGTTATTACTTTATCGGCTACTCTCCTTAGTTGATAAGAAGTCCCTCCTTTGCCAAATAAAGCCACCTCAACATGCTTCCCGTTGTCCTTTATCGACTGGAGAGCACCAACAAAGTCGCTATCCCCGGCAACCAGAATAGCCACATCATAATTGTTCCTGAAACTGTGAGTTAACATGTCAGTAGTCAGTTGTACGTCAATCCCTTTTTCATAGGGTGGCACACTGGGCCAATTGGTATAAACCAAGCGCCCCAGGCGCAGTTCGGTATAAGGTATTGCGTTTATACCGGCAAAAAACGCTTGCTGGTGTCGGTAACGCTCTGGCTCCTCTTTCATTCCTACTTTGGCATTGTAGTAGTAGATTCTGGCTAATTTGCGCCGCCCCAGGAGCTTGCGGCAAAACCTCCCGATGTCCAGGTCAGTTCTACCGAAAACATTCTTAAGCGAATGGTATAGATTGCTTCCATCAATGAATATCATTACCCTCTCCGCCATATAGCACCTCCTTATTTAATTAAAACCATGTTTTCTCTTTTATTATAAAACCTTTGGAGCGAAATTACGACTAGAATAGATAAATTAAAATCTCGCCAACCTCGTTTGCAGGCGCTTAAATATGAATGCTATAATTGGCGAATACGGCTACCTTCTTCTCCCAATAAAAGACGTTAGAGGTGGATAATGAAGCTAAGTCGTGAAGAAGTGCTACATATTGCTCGCTTGGCTCGGGTTGGCTTAACTGATACTGAGATAAATAGGTTTAGGGAGCAACTATCTAATATTCTGGAGAACTTCGAGATATTACAGCAGGTAGATACCACCGATGTCCCACCTACCGCCCAATCTATTGCTCTCCAGAATGTATTGAGGGACGATGAAGTTGCTCCTTCCTTGCCTCCGAGCCAGATTCTAGCTAATGCCCCCCGCAAAGAGGGGGATTTATTTAGAGTTCGCGCCGTATTGGAGTGAAACATTTGACAAGGGGCAGTTTGGAGAGGCGAAGCCTCCAAATATGATACAGGGAGTTTTAGAGGGACGAAGCCCGTCTAACCTAACCAATTCCCCTCTTTTTGGAAGGAGATTAAGCTAGCGGGGTGTTTAAGAGGGACGAAGTCCCTCTCTCACCACCTCCCCCTTCCCCTTATCAAGGGGAAAGGGGATAAAGGGGGATAGGGTTACCATATAAAACCTAAAGGGGGTGAGGTAGATAAATAACCATAACCAGCTGACCATTCACGAGGCACATCAGCTGCTCAAGAGTAAGCAACTGTCCTCGGTTGAGTTGACCAGGGCTTACCTGGAACGTATTCATCAGGTAGACCCAGAGGTTCATAGCTTTGTCACCATTACTGATGAACTGGCGCTAAGGCAGGCACAGAAGGCTGATGAGCTTATCGCTGCTGGTGATACTAATCCTCTAACTGGCATCCCGGTGCTAATCAAGGACAATATTTGCCTTAAGGGGATACGGACTACCTGCTCC
>JBHIFE010000124.1:0-3396 GCA_046760985.1 Dehalococcoidales bacterium | reverse complement strand
AAAGAGAGGCTGAGGAAGCTAAGAAAGCTAAAGAAGCAGAAAAGCTAGCTCAGAAGTTAACTGAGATTGAGGAACGTCTGAAAGAGGTGGAGAGCATTTGTGGAGAATTAAAAGCCGGGAAAGTTGGGACAAAAGAAGCGATACAAAAGCTTTCAGATATTTCAGAAAGAATTCCTGAGTAAGATACTAATAGTCAAGCAAAAACACCTGCGTACTGACCGGAAGGTTTGACTTGGTTAAAGATAACTTAGACTGAGAATTAATTTGCTCTATCCCCATTTCCTTGAGGAACTCGTCCACTGGTTCCAGCTTCCAGCTCAGTGCCGGAGTTTTATAGTGCATTGGAACCACGACCTTTGGCTCAAGTCGGCGAATCACCTCGGCAGCCATAGGCGCATTAATAGTAGATACCCCTCCCACTGGAAGCAGGAGCACATCCACATCGCCTATCTCCTCTACCTGCTCGGCAGTAAGCACATGACCTAGGTCACCAAGATGACCTATTGATACCCCATCTACTTCCATAAGGTAGGCAGTGTTTTTACCTCTATTTCTACCTCCTGCCCCATCATGAAAGGTAGCTATCCCTATAATCAGAACCCCGCTAATTTCATACTCGCCAGGTCCAGTGACCAACCTTGGGTTACCGCCAACGCCCTGAACATAAGAATGAGATGGATGCTGATGACTAACGGTTACAATACGAGCCGTTGGCTTGCCTAGCGAATAGCCCAAGTCCGGGGGATAAGGGTCAGTAATAATTATAGCCTGGCTACCCCTGATCCTAAAGCAAGAGTGACCTAACCAGCTAATATCCACATTGGCAAATATAACATAGCCGAGCATACCGGTCAAGGAAGGTAACTCAGACTACTTATTGACCTCACTCCCTTTAGTTTTTTATTGGTTTCCAAACAATCCCCCTGCCTTCCCTTGACAAGTAACAGTTAAAGGTGGTAAATTAATTATGATTAGCAGTCTCAGGCTTAGACTGCTAACAAGGTGTCAAGATGTTATCTCCCAGAGCTGGAACAATACTTCACTCTATAGTAGAACAGTACATTAGCCGGGCGGTACCGGTACCATCACAAAGAGTTGCCAATGACCCTAAACTGGGGGTAAGTTCAGCTACCGTCCGCAATGAGATGGCACAACTAGAGCAAGAGGGCTATATTATCCGCGCTCACCCTTCGGCAGGAAGCATACCCTCAGACAAAGGCTACCGCTACTACGTGGAATCGCTAAGTGATATAATGCTCTCTTCAACTGAGCAGCGTTTGATAAGCCATCTCTTCCATCAGGTGGAGAGAGAGCTAGAGAAGTGGCTGAGTCTGGCGGCGACGCTCATAGCCAGGCTAGTCCAAAATGTGGCAGTAGTTACTATGCCTAAGTCAACAGACTGCAGGTTCAAGCATCTGGAGCTAGTTTCCCTCCAAGATTCTCTGGCACTGGTTATCCTTGTCCTTCATGGGGCTAAGGTAAAGCAACAGCTAATAATCTTTGACCAACTTGTATCTCAACCCGAGTTAACGGCTATGGCTAACAGACTAAATGATGCTTATTCTAGCTTGACCAGCCAACAGATTCTGGCTAAAGAGATAAGCCTTTCTCCCGTTGAACAGCAGATAACCAATTACCTGCTAACGATGATGCAGGCTGAAGATGAACAGGAGTATGAGGAGCCTTATCTTGATGGCTTGCACTTTATGCTTAACCAACCAGAATTTGCCCATAGTCGCCAAATGCTTAGCTTGATGGAACTGGTTGAACATAGAAACCTGCTGAAGACCATCACCCCAAAGGGACTAGAGAGTCACCGGGTGCAAGTAATTATAGGCAAAGAGAATGAAGCGGAGGCTTTTCAAAACTACAGCGTAGTCATCAGCAAATATGGTATTCCTGAAGAAGCTGTCGGCACGATAGGGGTAGTCGGACCTACCCGAATGCCCTATGCTCACACCATTTCCACTGTAGGCTATCTGTCCTCGGTACTGAGTAGACTGATAGCCGGACTGTACGGAAGAGAAACCCCTATCGGGGCAACCCGGCATGATAATTAAAGAGAGCAATGCTTCCCTAATATTATATAGTGTTTCTTTTCTTTCACCAGAGAAAGAAACTACAGCGATTGAGTCATAAAATTTAAAGACCCAAGGGGGATATGGATAGGGTTTAAGAATGACACAGCAGGAAGAAAATCTAGACAGTGAGGCAGTACCAGAAGTTACTGAGGCAGAAGATATAGAGAGCCTAAAACAAGCGTTGGCTGAAGAAAAGAAAAAAGCGGAAAGCTATCTGGCTAACTGGCAAAGAACTCAAGCCGACTTCATTAACTATAAGCGGCGCAACGAGCAAGAAAGAGAAGATTTTAATAAGTTTGCCAATGCTAACCTCATGCTTAGCCTTTTGCCCGTTCTTGATGATTTAGAACGAGCCTTTGCCCATGTTCCACCTAGATTAGCTAAACTCACCTGGGTAGATGGCATCAGGCTCATTGAGCGCAAGCTCCGCACATCCTTAGAGGCACAAGGGTTGACCCAAATTAAGGCACTGTGGGAGCCTTTTGACCCTAACCTACATGAAGCAGTAAGGCAAGATAAAGGCAAAGAAGGCATAGTCATTGAGGAGATACGAAAAGGTTATAAGTTCCACGATAGAGTTATTCGTCCATCTATGGTAGTAGTTGGCAATGGAGAAGAGGAAGAAAAGGAGGATAAGTAAATGGGAAAGGCTGTAGGAATTGACCTAGGAACAACATTAAGCGAAGTAGCCGTGATGCAGGGCGGAGAGCCGGTAGTTATTCCCTCAGTTGAGGGGAGTAACCTCGTTCCTTCGGTAGTAGCTATAAGTAAGAATGGAGAACGCCTAGTCGGGCAAATAGCTAAGCGTCAGGCTATCGTTAATCCGGACAACACTATTTACAGTATTAAGAGATTCATGGGGCGCAAGTTCGGGGAGCCGGCAGGGCGAGAACTCCCGGTAGAGGAAGATGCCCGACGCAAAGCCTATAAGGTAACTAAAGCGCCAAATAATGATGTGCGTGTAGTAATGGGAGGGAAGGAGTATAGCCCACCCGAAATCTCAGCTATGATTCTGCAAAAATTAAAGACGGATGCCGAGGCTTACCTGGGTGAGAAGGTTACTGAAGCCGTAATCACCGTACCTGCCTACTTTAATGATGCTCAACGCCAGGCAACTAAAGACGCTGGGACGATAGCCGGCTTAAACGTGTTGCGAATAATTAACGAGCCTACGGCGGCTTCTTTAGCCTATGGACTAGATAAGAAGGGGGAAGAAACTATCGCCGTTTTTGACCTTGGTGGTGGCACCTTTGATATATCCATCCTTGAACTGGGTGAAGGCACCTTCCAAGTCAAGTCAACCAGCGGTGATACT
>JBHIFE010000123.1:0-3442 GCA_046760985.1 Dehalococcoidales bacterium | reverse complement strand
GAGCGCAGCCCTGCGGAGGCTGAGGTCGTGGGTTCAAGCCCCGCCAAGCGCGCCACTATGGGCGGTTAGCTCAGATGGTTAGAGCGTCTGTTTTACACACAGGAGGTCAGAGGTTCAAGTCCTCTACCGCCCACCATAATTACCTTCTCCATCGCTAAATTCCACCCTGTTAGTCTATTTTGGGCATGGCTTTAGCTGCTCAAGTTTTTGAATTGCCTTTGAATGTGATATAATTTAATTGAAGTCGTGGCGATAAAAACAGTAGCTACCAATCGTAAAGCTTATCATAATTATCATCTGGGAGATAGAGTAGAAGCCGGTATTGTGCTTACCGGCACGGAGATAAAGTCCATCCGAAATGGAAGAGTGAGTTTAAGCGATGCTTATGTCAGACCTCAGGGTGGGGAATTATGGCTATTAAATGCTCATATTGCCCGCTACGAAGCGGGTAGCTATTTAAGCCATGAGCCAACCAGAGCACGGAAGCTCCTGCTGCATCGCAAACAGATTGATAATCTCGCCAGCCAAGTAGTGGAAAGGGGCTTTACCTTGGTGCCACTTAAATTGTATATTAAAGACAGTACGGCTAAGCTAGAGGTGGCACTGGCTAAAGGTAAAAAGCTTTATGATAAGCGAGAGTCAATAACTCGTCGTGCAATAGAAAGGGAGATTGGACGAGCCACAAAGAGACAAAAACTTTAAAGAGGAGGTTAATTTAGGCTATCTGCAATAAATGGGGACGCGTGGTTTCGACAGGGGAAGTAGGCTACAGGATTGCAGGCTGAGGTGCCACTACCCTCATAAAACAAGTGGCAAAAAATAACTGGCGAACCAGTTCTACTCGCAGCCTAATTAGGTAGGTTGCCATCCAACCCGACCTCCCCTCAATGGGTTGGGATTGGGTGCCGAAAAGTTGAGGTGCCACCGTCTAGACGTCAATAAGGGCGGTGAAAGAATTATTGACTGGTCTGGCTAAACTCGGTCAGCAGAGGTTAGTCAGGCAAGATAAAAGAGCTGACTAAGCTTGTAGTATATTCTGGGTCGCTTCTTCTGGACGGGGAGTTCGACTCTCCCCCGTCTCCACCAACCCGAAATTTCTCCGCCCTGTTTTTCAGATGGGGCGGTTCTTTTTGGGTTTCAGTCAAGTGAATAATTTTTATAATAATTTAACAACAATTTAACCCAAAAACCACTTGACTTTTTACTCAACATAGTTTATATTCCTAAAAGGATGTGACTTTTGCCCAGCAAAGTCTAATTTTTTGCCAAAAGGGCTTGATTTTTTACTCAACATAGATTACAAGAGACAACCCTTAAAATTAAGGGCATAAAAATGGAAGTGCAGGAATTTGGAGCAAGGCTAAGAGAGTTACGCATTCAGGCTGGCTTAACCCAGCGGGAGCTTGCCAATAAGATTAATGTTGACTTTTCTTATCTTAGCAAAATTGAAAATGGAGTATTACCGCCGCCAAGCGATAAGGTAATATTACGACTGGCTGAAGCACTAAATGCCGACAAAGATGAGTTACTCACTTTAGCCGGAAGAATCCCGCCGGACATAGTCCAGATGCTGAAGAATAGAAAGACACTGCAACTCCTAAGGTCAGACCGCATTCAGAAAAAGGTGGCTTCAAGTAAAGAGGGTGTGGCTATGCCTAAGTTGCCAATACCTCTTAAAAGTTTCGCCCGGGTAGCATTAGCCCTTATTTTGGTAATGGTCGTTGGCACCTCATTATGGTTTGCTTCACCGACCAGAGCACTTGAGGTAACTATTTCTCCCCCCGCCGCAGGAAACCTTGGCAGCACCCATGCCTTTAGTGTAAAAATGGATATTGAGGATAACGAACTCTTCCCCATAAAAGTTATTAACTTAGAGATTTACAACGTAGCTGACACCTCCAAGAAGGCTACTCTTGCCAGCCTGCCGCTGAACGATGGTTCCAAGAGCTATACCTCAACCCAAACCGGGGGTGGTGCCGCCAGTGTTACCGCTAATGCCGACGATAACTGGGACTGGATTCAGGGCACTCCCTACGTCTTCGTCCAATGGCAAAGCCAGGGATACTCGTTCACTCCTTCTCCAACCTGGGGATACGGCTATCGAAGTGGCTATACCGGAACCACTTCAATAACCTATACTGGCACCTGGACATCCCCATCTGGTTGGCCTGCCGGTAACTACAAGATTAGTTTTAAGATTACCGCCGCCGATGACCAAACTATCATCAGAACCAGCGATGCCTTTTCACTCACCCAGGCAGCGGTGGCAGTAAGAGGATTCGGACCTACCGAAGCACCGGAAGAGGCAGCGCCACCGTTTAGGCCAGGTGTTACTGACTTATCTGACATCGTTAGTGAGGAGGGTATATTTACCGAATCAACCAGTGTTGAATCCGTTGACGGTGTAGTTGAGCTCGCCATTGACGAAGGTACCACTGGCTTGACCGAAGAAGGTGAACCTCTTAGTGAAATAAGTCTAATTTGGGAGCCAGAGCCACCAGAACCACCGTCAGGTACCAATATTGTTGGCTTCACTTATGATCTTGGACCTGATGGGGCTACCTTTGACCCACCAATAACCGTCTCCTTTATGTACAGAGAAGCTGATATACCGGAACGAGTTGATGAAGAAGACCTGGTCATTGCCTTCTGGGATGAGGACACTGGTGAGTGGGTCGTGCTTGAAGATATTACTGTTGACCCGGTAAGAAATACTATCAGCGCATCAGTAAGTCACTTTACCGCCTTCACGATTATTGCTTATATACCTCCAGTAGTACCGGCGCCAGCGCCAGCTCCACCACCAGCTCCACCAGCAGCACCACCGGCAGTTCCACCGGCACCTCCACCAGCGCCACCGGTACCAGTACCGGCACCACCGGCACCTCCACCAGCGCCACCGGCGCCTCCAGCTCCACCGGTGCCTCCAGCACCACCGGCGCCACCGCCAACACCAGTGTGGCTGCTGGTTATCATTGGTGTGGCTACGGCTATTGTCGTTGGTGTAGCTATCTGGTGGTTTGGCTTCCGCCGCACATACTACTAAAACTTGGATTAGTTAGCTACCTACGCCAAAACCAGCCACAGTCCAGAGTATCCCTATCTCTGAGTGCACCTACAGTTTGACTTTTGCTTCCGTTTAGCATACAATCAAGCACATACTGTAGCATATACTACAATTTGATAAGATTATTTCTTGACGCATGTCTTTGTTGGTGCTATAATTGTGCCAATTGGCATTGAGGCGAAAGGGTAGGTTGTTAAATAAAAATCCATATACCCGGGTTGGTCTGGTTTTACTCATTGGTGGTAGCTTGTTAGCTCTGTCAGCTTACTTTGTCTTCTTTGTGATCTGGCTAACTGCGCTGGGAATATGCATGCTCATCCTATCATTTATCCTTCTAGCCCTGGGCAGGACTATCCCCAAGTTGCCACCTGAAGT
>JBHIFE010000122.1:0-3476 GCA_046760985.1 Dehalococcoidales bacterium | reverse complement strand
GTTATATGCTTGCGAAATGAATAGAGACCGAGTAGAGCACCCTCGGTTACGGCTTGGGACGCATCCTGCGGGCTGATACCATTTATCCCGACTCCCTGAGTGATAGTAGCAATATTTTTTATATCCTTCTGTCGCAGCCAGCGGCAGGTCTCGGCTACTGCTCCCCGAACTTTATTTGGCGATAACTCCGATTGCTTACCCAAGCCAGCAACTACCACACGGGCTGTCGGCAGTTTACCTAGGCTATGCACAACGGTGATTTCATTAAGTTTGCCTTTAACTTCACCTTGGCTGATGAGCTGGGAGATAGCACCGTCCAGAATCTTGTCCACTGCGGCTATGTCGCCATCAAGACCTGTCATTCCCTCAAAAAAGTTCACTATGATGGCATCCGCTTCAATTTTAGTGATGTCACCAACTATGACCTTAATCTCCATCTTGAACTCCTTTCACCTATTTACCTCTCTAACAATTTTATCCAGGACAGGGGTAATATCTCTGGAAGTATCCACCGCATAGTGGTTACGACGGATTTTCTGAACTGTAGGCTTCATCTTCTGGAATACTTTCCAGTCGGCGTCGGACGTGCTTCTTGAATCTATTCCTTCTGACCTAACCTTGAGTCGCTGGTAGACTACATCAGGGGGCGCCTCAACACGCACTAGAATTAGCTTAACGTTCAAACGGTCAGCAATACTGTACAAGTGCTCCCGATAGTGCTCAGATAGGTTGGTGGCATCTAGAATAAGGGGTATTCCTCTTCTTAGCAGTCCTTCAATCAGATGATGAATAGCTCGAAAAAGGCGTGAACTCTCTGACGGGCTATAAGTTGGCGAAGGGAAGAGAGTCTTACGCAAGGTGTCACTTTCCAGAATAATAAACGGAAGTCTCTCAGCCAGTCTAGTGCTGAAGTAAGATTTTCCGGTTCCAGGCAAGCCACTAACCACAATAAAGGCAGGCTTTACTACTGGTTCGGGAAACTCCCCTAAGCTTTCCCATAGTCGCTGTGCATCAGAAACAACTTGGATATCTTTCATACTCTTGATTATAAAATGTTTCCTTTAAATTGGCTAGGTGCTTAGCAAAACAACTTAACTAATTATTGAAATGACTACTACGAGATAAAAGAGCGAATAAGCCCGTTGACGCTTTAAATCGTTGGGAAGCTGTTCTACTTTAAAGCCTCGTCAAAGAAAGTGGTTACCTTGCTCAGATACTCTTCCGGGTGTGTAACGTAGGACTCTACGTGACCAGCTTGGGGAACTATCCATAACTGGTTTTGAGGATTTTGAGAGGCTTGCTGCAATCTATAGGCATGCTCTAGTGGGACGATTTCGTCTAATTCACCGTGAATAAAAAATACTGGTCTTGGTGCGAGCTTGGATACTAGCTCAACTGGTTTAATAGCATTGAAGTCAACGCCGTACATGATTTTGACCATGAAGAGCAGGGTAGGGAGGAAAAATTTTGGGAAGTTAGTACGCTTGGAAAACTCGGGCTCCATCATGTCCTTCAAATCAGCGAAGCTACTGTCAGCTACTATAGCGTCAACGTCCCCATTTTCTGCGGTTGCCATAAGAGCGGTGGCAGCTCCCATGGAAAAGCCTAGCACCCCGATACGCTTGAAGCCACGCCCTTTCACATAGTCAATGGCGCCCAGTGCGTCTCTTTTCTCGTAATAACCCGCTGACATCCTATTTCCGTCAGATTCCCCGTGACCACGAAGGTCAAACATCAGGACATTATAACCGTGCTCCACCAATCCGGCAGCGATGTCTAGCATTTTGGCGGCAGGGTCAGCTCTGTGCCCCTCGCCACCGTGCAACATGATAATAACCTTCTCGCTGTCCTCAACTGGGAGATACCAGCCACGTAGGGTTAACTCGTCGCCTCTACTTGGAAAGGAGACATCTTCATACTCAAGACCTAAAGATGCCGGGTTTTCTTCAATGGATATTCGTTCTACTTTGGTCATGGAATAGCCCAGAAAGCTTGATATCCCTAGAACGGTAACGGCGACTATAAGAGTGAGCGCCAGCCCTAGTTTCAGCCACCATTTCATTGGGAATTTTCCTAATCCCCACTATAAAAGGCTACGCCAACTAGCCCAGGTCCGGTGTGGACTCCCATTACTGGGGTAAATTCGGTAATAAATAGCTCAGCGCAATCAAACTGGGAAGAGATCCGATTCCTGAGCACCACCGCTTTATCTAGAGCATCGGCGTGCATCACTGCCACATGGAACGGTTGTCCCTTGACCACCTTCTGTTCCATCGTCTTTAGTATGCGTTTCATCGCACTGGGAATGGTTCTGGGGAGAGCCACTGTATGAGCCTCACCGTGATTAAGGGAAAAAATAGGCTTAATCCCGAGTAGAGAATTAACTAGGGCAGCGGCTTGTGGCACACGACCGCCTCTAGCCAAATAGCGAAGGGTATCCAGTGTGGCAAATAAATTCACTCGCTCCATTGTATTCTTAGCTGTTTCCACTACCTCATTTAAGTTTCTACCTGAGTCTGCCGCCTTGGCTGCAGCCAAAGCTGCGAGTCCCTGCCCAGCGGCGGCAGTACCACATTCAAGTACTTCTATAACTGTATTGGGTAGAGCTGTCTTTGCCATCTCCATAGCTAACTGGGCTGAGTTAAATGAGGCACTGAAATGGGATGATATGGTGATGCAGAGAATGTTTGGCGCTCTCTGGCTGGCGCTACGATAGGCATCAAGGAAGTGGACGGGTGAGGGGTGAGAAGTGGTGGGAAGCTTCTTGGCTTGCCTGAGAAGAGTATAAAACTCGGTGGGGCTTATATCTATCCCGTCCCGGTAGGTCTTATCCCCAAAGATAATCGTCATTGGCACCACTTCAATGCCATACTTCTCCACCTGCTTTTGGGGAATGCAAGCGGTAGTATCAGTAACAATAGCTACTTTCTTCATCTATTTTTTCCTGACTTGCCAGAAGTGATACTCTCTATCGAAAATGAGACCCTTTTTATAGTCAATGTTGGTCATCGCTTCCCTGAAACTGGCTAGGTTCCTGATAACCAGGAAGAGGGAAAGCGCTAGAGAATAGGCGATAAGCATACCGGAACCGTTGAGTTGCCAGATAATCAGGGGCAGGAAGGCTAAACCGAAGACGATTGCCAGTCTAATATTGCTGGTGGGAATGAGGACTATTGCCATTATGGCGAAGCTAATAGCAAACTCGCGGGGAACCAGTGCCAGAAGTACCCCCAGGGTAGTAGCTGCTCCTTTACCTCCCTTAAATCTCAGGAAAATGGGCCAGTTGTGTCCGGCTACGGCGGCGAAGCCGGCAACGAATACCCATATCAACGGGAGACCCAACCATCGGGCAATAAGCACGGTGATTAAGCCCTTAGCTATGTCAGCAATGAGAACAGCTAAGCCAGCTAATAGCCCTATCTCCCGTATGGTGTTTAGGGCACCTACATTGCCGCCGCCTACTTGCCGAATATCAA
>JBHIFE010000121.1:0-3476 GCA_046760985.1 Dehalococcoidales bacterium | reverse complement strand
TTATCCGCCTGGTTAACAATCAGGGTATTGACATTGGGCATATCCAGTCCCGATTCAATAATAGTGGTACATACCAGAATATCACTCTTCCCCCGGGTAAAGTCAGCCATCACTTTCTCCAGTTCCTCCTCGGGCATCCGACCGTGAGCAATAACTATCTCCGCCTCCGGCACCAGAGACCGGAGCTTGTCGGCAACGAAGGCTATGGATTGCACCCGATTGTGGACAAAGAAGACCTGACCATTGCGTTCCAGCTCTCTGAGAATGGCTTCCCTGACCAGCCGCTCATTGTATTCGGCAACATAAGTTTTGATGGGCAGGCGCTCCTCCGGAGGAGTTTCCATGGTGCTCATATCCCTCACCCCGACCAGAGACATATGAAGGGTGCGGGGTATCGGGGTGGCGCTGAGAGTGAGCACATCCACTTCCTGCCGCATCTTTTTCAGGTATTCCTTATGGGTGACGCCAAAGCGCTGCTCTTCATCAATGATTAACAGCCCTAAATCTTTGAAGGCGACATCCTTTTGTAGCAGACGGTGAGTGCCGATGCAGATGTCCACCTTGCCATTAGCCAAGCCTTCCAGAATAGCCTGTTGTTCCCTTGGCGACTTGAACCGACTCAATACCTCAATTCTTACCGGGAAAGCATCCAGTCTCTGGCTGAAGGTAGAGAAGTGCTGCTCAGCCAGCACCGTAGTTGGCACCAGCACTGCCACCTGCTTGTTATCCATCACTGCCTTGAAGGCAGCACGAATGGCTACCTCGGTCTTACCGTAGCCAACATCGCCACAGACCAGCCGGTCCATGGGCTTGGTCTTTTCCATGTCTTCCTTTACTTCTTGCTGCGCTTCCATCTGATCAGGGGTCTCAACATAGGGGAAGGAAGCTTCAAGTTCTTGCTGCCATAGTGAATCATGAGCAAAGGCAAAGCCGGGCACCACTTCCCGAGCCGCATAAAGGGCTAGTAGCTCCTGAGCCAGGTCTTCTGCCGCCTCTTTAGCCCTTTGCTTGGTTCGTGTCCATTCCTGAGTACCCAATCGGCTTAACACCGGTGGCAGGTCGCCAGCGCCAATGTAACGGCTGACCCGGTCTATCTGGTCGGTGGGAACATAGAGCCTGTCCCCGGCGGCATATTGCAGAACCAGGTATTCTTTTTGGCTACCGTTGGTGCTCAGAGTAGTAACACCGGTAAACTTGGCAATGCCATGTTCAACATGCACCACATAGTCTCCCGGGATTATGTCAACAAAAAGCTTGTGGTGTGGCACTGGTCGTCTCTTTATCAACCGCCGCTGCTTGATAAAGCCGAAAATTTCGGCATCGGTGAACAGGTAAGTCTCATTATTCATAACCCAGCCTTCAGCTAGTGAGCCCTGTACCAGGGTTAATGAGCCAAGTGCTGGTATTTGTTTGACTTCAGTGAGCGGTGAGGCAATAATATCCTCTTCATTTAGTAGCTCAGATAACCGGCTTGCCTGATGGCTGACGAGTATGAGTCGGCGGTTTTGGTCTATGAGTTGCTTTGCCTTTTTGATGAATGACGGTAGCCGTCCGACATAGCTAGGAGCAGGAGTGAAGTTCAACCGATATGACTCCCCATCAATATTCCAGGCAGTGAGTTTCAGACACTGGCGACCTTTAATTACCGGCTCTAATTCTTTCCAGGTGAAATACGGTCTGGGGAAGTTACGCGGCAACTCCCCCCGTTCCAACTTCTCTAAGCGCATCTGATTAGCCTCAGCATCCAGCTCCTCCATAGCTTGTTCAATGCTCCTAGGCTCGTCAAGTATCACGAGAGCATTCTGAGGCAGGTAACTCAATAGATTGTCTTTATTAAACAACGACGCATAAAACTGCGTATCACGTGGTTTCTGTCTATCAAGCAACATAGCTATTTCCTGTTGGAACTGCTGGCTTACTTCAGGAGTACAGCCGGATAGGTCAATACTATCAAGGACTCGCTCCAGTTCTAGTCTGCTGCTCAATAGAGGAGCTAGCAGTTCAGTTGCTGGACTGATAGCTATTGACGATACCTCCCTTACCGAGCGCTGACTTACCGGGTCAAAGAGTCGGATGCTATCTACAGTGTTACCAAAGAACTCTAGCCTGGCGGGTAGCTCGCTGGTGGGAGGATAGATGTCAATAATGCCGCCGCGATGGCTTATAGTGCCAGGCATTTCCACCACGTTTTCCATTCTGTAGCCCATAGTTTCCCACTGACTCAGCAAACGGAATGACTCTACCTCTAATCCCGGCTTTAGGGTGTGGCAGACAGAAGCGAAATCCCTATGCAAAGTTATCTTCCCCATAAGTGCCGGGACAGAGGCGACAACCAGAAGAGCATCTATATCCGGCTCACCCTGATCGCAATTAGCTAGTGCCGAAAGCACCTGGACTCGCTCCAGCTCAGTGGTGGCATCTGGAACAATCCGCTCATAAGGCAAGGCATCAGGTTCTGGAAAAAGTTTTACCTCAGCATTAGACCAGGTTGAGAGTTGTTCATAGAGCTTTTTACCATTTTCTGGTTGTGCCGTAACTACGAGCATAGGCAATCGCCAGCTTCGGTATAGAGCTGCTATAAAATAAGGCTTAGCTGCCTCAAGCGCCATTACCTTGGTCTCGCCGTTTTGCTGCAGCACCTTGATGAGCTGGCGATAGAGGGGCATCTCCTCAATAAGATTTAGTAATTGAGTCAGGTCTAACTGCATTTTCCCCAAACACCTCTAGGGCTCGCCGAAACGACCAGCCCTCAGCTAAATTTTAGCACTGCTAATTTAACTGACTCAAATATGCCTTTTGGCGCTCAACATTATAACTAGTGGTATCAGCAGATGGGTATCAAGAAAGTCAAGAAAGGTTATAATAGAGATGATGGGTAAGACCGACCTGACCTGAGATTGTTTTAATTCGTTCATCTGTGTTCGTATAATAGTAATTGAAGAGCAGTCTTCTTGTCCAACTCGCTCCAGCTTGCTATAATGGAACAAATTATTAGGTTGATGGTAAATGAGTAAAGATAAAAGACCCAGCTTAAACTCGCCAACTCTGCCGTATCACCGAATAGTGGCTAAATTTGGTACCAGTCTGCTCACTGATAGCCGTGGTCGTTTGAACCAGGATATATTGTCCAGCTTGGTCGCCCAGGTAGCGCAACTACATGAACAGGGTCTGGAGCTGATTATAGTTTCCTCGGGAGCAATAGCCTCCGGACGACACAAGCTGGGGCTGACTAAGAAGATTAAAGGTATTCCTTTCAAGCAGGTGCTGGCTTCAGTGGGGCAAAGTCACCTAATGCATGTCTATGAGCAATTGTTCAGCCAATATGATATTACCGTGGCTCAGGCTCTACTCACCAAGGCTGACCTCTCTGACCGGGCTGGTTACCTGAATACTCGCAATACCCTTCTGGCTTTACTGGAGCTTGGCGTAATATGCATTGTCAATGAAAACGATGTGGTCGCTGTGGATGAGATTGA
>JBHIFE010000120.1:0-3515 GCA_046760985.1 Dehalococcoidales bacterium | reverse complement strand
TCTCACCTCACCCCCTTTAAGCATTTTTGGTAACCCCATCCCGCTTTGTCCCCCTTCCCCTTGATAAGGGGGAAGGGGGAGGTAATGACAGAGGGACTTCATCCCTCTAAAACTCCTTTTACAAAAGGAGAAGTTAGTTCCCCCCCTTTTGTAAAGGGGGGACTAAGGGGGATTTAATCCCTCTCCACAAGGAGCGTCAACCCCCAGATATTCTTTAGGGGTGTCTAAAAGGGGCGTTAGCCCCTCTTTTAAAAACCTTTCCCCCTCTCCTTATCAAGGAGAGGGGGACTAAGGGGGTGAGGTCACCATATATCCTAAGGGAAGAGAGAAGGGGGATAGGCTACCAAACCATCTCATACAAAAACTTGACAATTAACCTTTATTGTTTCTATAATCAAAGAAACCCCACAAAAACTTGACACCTAAAGCTTTTTCTACTATAAAGAGGACAAAGAGCATTTCCCCAGAAACTTGGTATTGTTTGTTACAGAATCGAACCTAAATCCTTAACAGGCTCCCAAGAATTCCTTTGGGTGTCGTGGAGTTTGGTTTCCTGAATGCCAAAGTATATCTTTGTTACTGGTGGTGTGGTTAGTTCGGTCGGCAAGGGTATCACTGTCGCTTCTATTGGCACCATTCTAAAGAATCGCCAAATTACCGTGTCGGTTCAGAAGCTAGACCCCTATCTCAATGTTGACCCGGGCACGATGTCTCCTTACCAGCACGGTGAGGTATTTGTTACTCAGGATGGTGCCGAGACTGACCTCGATTTAGGTAACTACGAGCGTTTCATTGGCGTTGACTTTACTGCTGATTCCAATGTTACTTCGGGGCAAATCTACAGTGCCGTTATTGCTAAGGAGAGGCGGGGCGATTTCCTCGGTGGCACCATTCAGGTAGTGCCTCATGTTACCACCGAAATAAAGGAGCGGTTCAAGCAATTGGCTCAGAAATCCCAGGCGGAGGTGATTCTTATTGAGGTAGGTGGTACCGTAGGCGATATTGAGGGGCAGCCTTTTCTTGAAGCCATCAGGCAAATGAGAAATGATGTCGGACGAGACAATGTACTCTATGTTCACGTTACCTTGCTCCCTTACCTCAACTCTACCCAGGAGCTGAAAACCAAGCCCACTCAGCATAGTGTTAACGAGCTACGCCGAATCGGTATTCAGCCGGACATCATTATATGCCGCAGTGACCTCCCTATCCCGGAAAGTATAAGGGACAAAATATCATTGTTCTGCGACGTAGAGCGACAAGCTGTCATTCCCCTTCCCACAGTACCTACCATCTACGAGATACCTCTAATACTGGAGGACACTGGGTTAGGACAACTGATTGTGGATAGGCTTGGACTTAAGGCAAGCAAGGCAGACCTGAACCAGTGGCGACAACTGGTTGAATCCCTCAAAACACCCTATGAGCCGGTTAATATTGCTCTGGTTGGTAAATATGTTGAGTTAACCGATGCCTATTACTCAGTTCGCGAGGCACTGTGCCATGCTGCCCTCTATCACGATAGAGAACTTAATCTAATCTGGGTTCACTCTGAAGAGTTAGAAAATGATGACAGCGATGCTCTATTACGCTCAGCTCAGGGGGTTATTGTCCCCGGTGGCTTTGGCATCAGAGGAATCGAGGGCATGGTAAAAGCAGCTAATTATGCCCGAAACAATGAAATCCCCTACCTAGGATTGTGCCTGGGAATGCAGGTGATGGTAATTGAGTTTGCCCGCTTTGCCCTGAACTCACCCAAGGCAAACTCCACCGAGTTTGACCCCCATACCCCCCACCCAGTTATTGACATTCTCCCCGAACAAAAGAAAATCAAGAATATGGGAGGCACCATGCGCCTGGGTAACTACCCGTGTAAACTGCGCCCAGGCAGTCGTGCCGCTCGTGCCTATAGACAGAGCCTGATTTACGAACGCCACAGACACCGCTTTGAATTTAACAATCAATTTCGTACCCCCCTACATAAAGCCGGAATGATTTATAGCGGACTATCTCCAGATGATAAACTGGTTGAAATCTGCGAGCTAGCTAACCACCCCTGGATGGTGAGTTGCCAGTTTCATCCCGAATTTACCTCTCGCCCTGGTCGCCCACATCCCCTTTTCCGTGATTTTATTGGTGTAGCTAAGGAGGTACTACGTGAAGGGGCTCAACCCCCGTTACCCCTTTCGTCCTAATTAAGGGAGGATCAAATGCGCATTTTTTTGGATACTGCCAATGTTGAACAAATCAGGCAAGCTGCCAAACTGGGCATCATCAGTGGAGTTACTACCAACCCTACTCTGGTAGCCAAGGAAGCAACTGCTGACTATGAGAAGGTGGTTAAAACTATCTGCTCCATAATCACCGGACCAGAGACATCTGTTTCCGTGGAAGTGCTAGCCGAAGATGCCGAGTCTATGATTGAAGAAGCCAAAATCAAAGCCTCCTGGGCACCCAATGTAGCCGTGAAAATACCAGCCACTGCCGCCGGGCTCCAAGCAATCTCAATCCTGAGCAAAGAAAATGTAAAGATAAATATGACCCTGTGCTTCTCCGTGAATCAAGCAGTTCTCGGAGCACTAGCTGGCGCTACCTATGTTAGTTCTTTCATCGGTCGACTGGACGATGCCGGACACGACGGCATACAATTAGTGAAAGATATTGTTGAGGTATTTAGGTACTATCAGCTACCCACCCAGGTGATTGCCGCTAGCATCCGCCACCCCTTACACTGCGTGGGCGCTGCCAAAGCCGGAGTTCATATTGCCACCGTTCCTTACAATGTACTAATGCAAATGATAAACCACCCGCTTACTGACGTCGGCGTTAGCCGTTTCCTGGCTGACTGGAAGCGGGTTTCACAGCAAAAGTAATCCTCCCCCTCCAGATAAGGAGAGGACTCGGAAGTGAGGTTATATCATGAACATTGACGAACTGGAAAACAAAAGTAAAGAAGAGTTGATTGAACTAGCCGAGGGAATGGGCATCTCCAACCTTACTGACCTTAAGAAGCCAGACATTATCAAACAATTGCTCCGCAAACATGTCGAACAACAGGGTCATGTCTTCTGTAGCGGTATCTTGGAGATTATGAGTGATGGTTATGGCTTCCTCAGGCAGGACACCTTATTGCCCAGCCAAACTGATGTGTATATCTCCCCATCCCAGATCCGACGCTTTGGTCTGCGTAACGGTGATATGGTGGTCGGGGAGGGCAGACCACCCAAAAGCAACGAGAAATACTACAGTCTGCTCCAGGTATTAGCTATTAACGATATTAACCCGGAACTAGCCAAAGACCGACCCCGCTTTGGCTCACTCACCCCCACCTTCCCCGACAAATTAATTAACCTAGAAAGCTCACCAAGTGACCTATCAACCCGCTTACTCAACCTCATTGCCCCTATCGGTCGCGGGCAGCGGGGCTTAATCGTGTCACCACCCAAAGCCGGTAAGACAGTATTGCTCAAATCCATAGCCAATGCCACCACCACTAACTATAATGATATCCACATTAT
>JBHIFE010000119.1:0-3642 GCA_046760985.1 Dehalococcoidales bacterium | reverse complement strand
ACCAAAGGGAGAAGTTAGTTTCCCCCTTTTGTAAAGGGGGACTCAGGGGGATTTTAATCCCTCCCCACAAGGTGCACCAGCCCCTAGATATTCTTATAGGGGTGTTTAAGAGGGGCGTTAGCCCCTCTTCTATAATAAATCCCCCTCTCCTTATCAAGGAGAGGGGGACAAAAGGGGGTGAGGTCACCAAACACTAGAATTTACAATTACCGTGGCTGTGCTATAATTTACTTATCAAGTATTTTGCCGGAGGCTTGGACTCTGGAAGCTATAGAAGCAGCACATAAAGCAGTAGAAGCCGCCAGTGATAAGCAAGCCAGCGATATTATGCTGCTGGATGCCCGAACTGTGTGCAGCTTTGCTGATTACTTTGTTATCTGCAGCGGTGAGACCGAGAGGCAGATTCGGGCTATCTATGACGAGGTTGAACATACCCTAAAGAAAGAAGGGGTTTTACCTCACCATCACGAGGGCACCATAGACTCAGGATGGCTCCTGCTGGACTATGGCGATGTTGTCGTGCATATCTTTTCCACTCTTGAGCGGGAATACTACCAGCTAGATAAGCTATGGAGCGAGGCAAACCTAGTGCTCCGGATTCAATAACCTGCCTATCCCTCGGAAAAAATCTCCTCCTCGGCAAAGAAAAGCTTGATTTCCGCCTCAGCAGTTTCCACTGAATCAGAACCATGAACTGCATTGCGTTCAATATTTAAGCCGAAGTCGCCCCGGATGGTCCCCGCTTCAGCCTTAGCCGGGTCAGTTGCCCCCATTGCTTTTCTGATTACCTCCACCGCTCCTTTGCCCTCAAAGACAGCAGCAATTATCGGAGCAGTAGTAATATAATTGACCAGGCTTTCAAAGAAAGGTTTATCCTTATGAATAGCGTAATGACGCCGGGCTAAGGCTTCATCCAGGCGAAGCATCTTGAGCGCTACCAGTTTGAGTCCTTCCCCCTCCAGGCGGCTGATAATGATGCCAGCTAATCCTCTTTGCATGGCATCCGGTTTGATAAGCACCAGAGACCTCTCCACATCAAGCTCCTGAATTGAACAGTCTGGCTAAATCGTCCACACTTATAGTGTCAAGTGTGTCAACCACGAAGTCAGCCTCCTTCAGGCTTAGCTCAGGGTGGGTATTGGTAACCGCCAGACACTTCATCCCGGCTCTTTTAGCTGCGGTAACTCCAGCTACAGCATCCTCAATAACAACACAGTTTTGGGGCTCAACCCCCAATCTCTTGGCAGCCAGTAAAAAACCTTGCGGACTGGGCTTGCCCTCGGTTACCTCCCTGCCCCAGACAATGACCTGGAAGCATCCATTTATACCCAGACCTCGGGTAATCAATTGAATATTTTCCATCGGCGCCGAGGAAGCTATCGCCATCTTTATCCCGTGCTCATTGAGTGACCTTAATAATTCCATTGCCCCCGGTAACGGCTTTATGTTCTGCGCCACCTTCTGGCGGTAGTTTTCCTCTTTCTCATTGGCAATAGCCTCCACTTCACTTGATGACAGGTTCTGGCTGATAGTATTCCGGATTATGGTATCGTTCCTCCGACCGAAGTTACGCTTGAAATCCTCTTCAGTGAAGTTAATTCCTCTTTTTTGGAAGACCTCTTGCCACGCCTTAAAATGATACGGAGCAGTATCAGCGATTACCCCATCCATATCCCAGATAACTGCCTCTAGCTTACTCTTAGACATTGCTTTGGGACTTTGCCTCCTTATTGCTCTCGGCTGCCACCGTCTCAATGACAAACTGCGTCGCCGTACCTTCCGCCACCAGGGTGCCATCTGGCAGAGATACACTCGCCTTAGTCTCAATAAACTTCTTTACGTTCCTGGTTACCGAGCCAGTAATAATCAGCGGCTCATCAATCAAGGCAGGGCGCCTAAAATTTATCTGCATTTTGCTGGTGACACAATTCATACCTTCAAAGCGAGCCGCATAAGCCATCGCCTCATCAAGCATACTGGTGATAATGCCCCCGTGAACAACACCCGGCCAGCCTTGATAAAACTTGGTCGGAGTAAACTCAACCCTGGCTGTCTTACCATCCCACTCAAAATTCAATTTCAAACCAATAGGGTTATTCTGCCCGCAGCCAAAACACATGCTTTCGCTCATATCAGTGCTGATTGACACTCGCCGCCGGTTTGCCATTTTGCCTCCATCCTGGTAATTCGCCCTATCTAAAGTGCTCCCATCCTTCCTTATGCAGATGAAAGGGATTGCCATTTATATCAACCAGATTTACCTCGCCTGCTTTACCCGCCGTTATTTCACCGATTACAGTTATCGGGCGAGAAGCCGCTTCCTTTACTCTATTGATGACCTCAGCTCTGGCGGTAAACAGCAATTCGTAGTCCTCTCCTCCCGATAAGGCTAGTTCCAGCGCTCTATCGCCAAAGTTAGCTTTAACTGCAGAGTGAATGGGCACGCCTTCTATTTCCACCCGGGCGCTGACCTGACTGGCTTTACATACCTGTTTCAGGTCGGAAAACAGCCCATCGCTAATATCTATGGCTGTCTTTACTCCCTGCTTTACCAGTAGCTGTCCCTCAGCTATTCGTGGTAAAGGACGAAGGAAGGCATCCCTTAGATAAGTGGTGGCTTCAGGGTCAAATTGAAGCTGATTGGTCAGCATCTCCAAGCCAGCGGCGGCAGCGCCTAGATAACCGGTAACCGCTATTTTGTCACCCGGCTTGGCGGCAAAGCGACTGAGTATATGTTTATCCCCGTTTCTGGCACTGCCAAGCACAGTAATGGTAATGGATACCAGAGGAGCACGACTGGTATCACCCCCAATCATCGCTACTTTAAACTGCTGTGCCAGTTCAATCATTCCCTGATATAGGTCAGTGACATCTTCTACTTGGGTAGTGCCGGGTAAAGCCAACGATATCAACGCATATCTGGGCACCCCGCCCATAGCCGCAATATCACTCAGGTTAACCGACAGTGCTTTCCAGCCCAGCTCCTTCCAGGAGATTATGTTTAGGGAGAAATGGACATCCTGGGTGAGGGAATCGGTGGTAACCAGTTGAGTTGAAGTATCACCACGCCAGGCACCAGCATCATCGCCAATACCGATGATAACTTGTTGCTGAGATGCTTGCTTCTCCAGCGAGATATTAACCAGCTTAGCCAGGAGGTCAATCAGCCCGAATTCTCCCAGCTCTGACACTTTCATGGCAGGATTGATTATAGCACGCTCCTATTTGAGTAACAACTTAGTATAAATGAGTTTGTTTAGCAACCTATCCCCCTGACCCCCTTCCCTTACTAAGGGAAGGGGGAATGTAGGTAAGAGAGGGGCTTCGCCCCTCTCTAAAATCTCTTCCCCCTCTCCTTTTAAGGAGAGGGATACTAAAGGAGAGTCAAAGAGAGGCTTCGCCTCTCTTATATATCCATTCCCCCTTCCCCTTGATAAGGGGAAGGGGGAAAAGGGGGATGAGGTTACTAAACAATCTTCATACCTCTGAGCTGCTTGTTTCAGCTTGGCTTGTAGTGTTAAAATCAGTGGAGGTTAGCTATCATGCGCCAAAATAAGCGTCATAGCTACATAACAACAAAAGACGAGGTACGCCTTCGCCAGCTCAGTGTAGATGAAGCATTACTAAAACTTGACCAATACC
>JBHIFE010000118.1:0-3658 GCA_046760985.1 Dehalococcoidales bacterium | reverse complement strand
AAAATCCAGCTTCCTGATGGCTCACCACCAAAATCCCCACCCTTCTTGAGTTCCTCAGATACATAGGTATCCCCTACTTTGGTTCGCCGGATAGTAAAGCCCCTTTCCTCAATTGCCATAGAGGCATCTACGGTAGTAACCACCTCTTTTGCCCTTGCCGCTTGGGCAAACATTACCAGCAGCTTATCTCCAGAAATAAATCTGCCTCTATCATCCACCGCCATCATTCTATCGCCATCACCGTCATGGGCAATGCCCAAATCAGCATGGAACTCCCTCGTTGCCTTCATTAAATCCTGCAAATTGGACTCAGTCGGCTCAATGCCGCGGGGGAAGAAACCATTAGGATAACAATTTATCTCCACCACTTCACAGCCGAGCTGGCTTAATAAATAAGGGGTAACCATAGAAGCAGCACCACAACCACAATCCACCACCACCTTGAGTTTCAACCCTTTGGCAAAATCTTGCAGTATGCGTTTAATATGCTGCTCAATCACCCCTCTATGGATGCTACTACTTCTAATCTCACCCCATGGAGCAATATCAAGAGCATCACTTAAAATCATTTCTTCCATCTGCTTCCGTTGACGAGAATCAAAAGCGGAGCCATCTGGATTCAAAAGTTTTATACCGTTATATTGCGGAGGATTATGTGAAGCAGTAATCATCACCCCGGCATCAAACTTTCTGGCAACAAAGCCAAGCGTTGGTGTAGGTACGACGCAAGCGTCCTCACACTTAGAGCCAGCGGCAAGTAGACCGGAAATGAGGGCATGTTTCAGGGCATCGCTAGAAGTCCGGGTATCACTGCCCACTACCACATTGCCATAAACTTTCCCGACAGCTAGTCCAACCTTTAATGCTAAATAGACCAGACTTTTGTCCAAAAGACCTCGTATACCAGATGTGCCAAAAAGCCCCATTTTGTCTTAATTTTACTACGGTGAGTCCAAATGTCAACTAGGTAACCCCATCCCCCTTTATCCCCCTTCCCCTTGATAAGGGGGAAATACATATATAAGAGAGGCTTTTACCCCATATTCGCCTCTCTTTGACTCTCCTTTGCTCTAAGTTAATAATGCAGGGGCGTTTAAGAGGGTTAAAAACTACTTTTCTAGCTCAGCGCGGGTGCGGAGGAATCTTAGCAGGCTATCACGGGTGATTAAGCCGATAACCCTGCCTTCGCTTACTACTGGCATCTGGTTGATGTCATTCTCATTCATTTGCTCCAATACCTCTAGAGCATGCTGACTGGGATAGGCTATCTTCAGTTGCTCAACCGGGGTCATTATATTTTTTACCGGCATCATCTCCCAATTTGGCTGAGCGACAGATTTAATATTCTGCAGCGTTAAGATTCCTTTTAATTCACCTTCATCAGCTACCAAAAAACAGCGGTGCCCTCTGGTGAAGATATACTCCTGAACTAAACGTTTAACGGTAACATCTGGAAGAATTGCTGGACAATCAGACGTCATCAGTTCTGAAACAGTAACTTCCTGAAGTGCTCCCTGCCATTGAGCCTGACGGTAGCTAGCCGAAGCAGCGTTATTCAAGAACCAACCGATAAACGCCAGCCAAAGACCACTAAACCACTGCTCAGAAAAAAGGAATATTATCAAAATACCAGCCAGAACAAAGAGATAACCTACACCCCGCCCGACCCGTGTGGCAATTCGGGTAGAGCGCTTATAATTACCACTAAAGCGCCAGAGAAGAGAACGGAAGACACGACCACCGTCTAAAGGGAAACCGGGAATCAGATTAAAAACAGCCAATATCACGTTTACCTGAGCCAGCCAAAAAGCCATAGCCATTACTGGCTCACTTATATCCCGTATCAATAAATGGAGTAAGAAAAAAAAGCCACCAATTGCCAAACTAGAGGTGGGACCAGCTGCTGCCATTTTTAATTCAGCGCCGTGGCGAGCTGCTTCCCTAGTCATATGAGCAATGCCCCCAAAAATAAAAAGAGTTATGCTCTTTACCGGAATACCATTGGCTCTACCGACAAGGCTATGAGCTAATTCATGAGCAAAAACCGAGGTAAAGAATAACAAGCTGGTAAATGTGCCAGTAACCCAGTAAGCTAATTTATTCCAGCCAGGATAAACCAGAGGAAAGTATTGCCATGAGAGGGAAACAGTTATTAAAACAAATATTACAAACCAGGTATAATGCAGCCTAAATTGTATGCCAAAGATTTTGCCTAAGTTAAATGCGCTATCCATTTTCTATAGGTCAAAGCTAGCACCTAGTTGCTTTGACACCTAAATACCTCTCCACCAGTTCCATAGCGCAATATTTCCCACACATACTGCAAGCTGACCCAGCTGTAGCATGCTGGCTATGAACCTGGCGAGACCGCTTCGGGTCTAAGGAAAGTCTGGCTTGCTCTTCCCAGTCAAGCCTCTTCCGAGCCACAGACATCTGCCTATCCCACTCTTCAGCACCTCTTACTTTTTTAACTATGTCACCTGCGTGAGCGGCAATGCGCGAAGCTATTACCCCCTGCTTTACATCTTCAGAGTCCGGTAGGGAAAGATGTTCTGATGGCGTCACATAGCATAGAAAATCGGTACCAGCCGCAGCGGCAATAGCACCACCGATAGCACCAGTGATATGGTCATAGCCGGCACCAATGTCAGTCACCAGTGGACCCAGCACATAGAAAGGAGCCCCCTTACAGATAGCCTTCTCCAAACGAACGTTGGTCTCAATTTGATTCAAAGGCAGGTGCCCCGGACCTTCAACCATTACCTGAACTCCGGCTTCCTGAGCCCGCTGGACCAACTCCCCTATAGTAAGCAACTCCTCTACCTGGGGGCGATCGGTGGCGTCAGCCAAGCTACCTGGACGCATGCCATCACCAAGGCTCAATGTCACATCAAACTCTCTGGCTATCTCCAGCAAGCGGTCATACTGCTCATAGAGGGGGTTTTCCCGCTCATTGTAGAGCATCCAGCCGATCAAGAAAGCGCCTCCACGAGAGACAACATCAGCCACTCTCCCCTGGTGTTTAAGCCGGTCAATAGCTGACTGAGTTACGCCACAATGAACTGTGACGAAATCAACACCATCCCGGGCATGTTCCTCAATTACGGCGAACAGGTCATCAGCCGTCATCTTAACTATGGCGCTATGTCTCTCTATTGCCTCAATGCCTGCCTGGTAAATGGGTACGGTTCCTACGGGCACAGAACTGGAGGCAATAATTGCCTGCCGAATGGCGGATATATCACTACCGGTACTTAAGTCCATAACGGTATCCGCCCCGGAATCAATAGCTACTCTTAACTTTTCCAGCTCGGTATCAATATTGCCGAAGTCAGACGAGGTGCCGATATTGGCATTAACTTTAGTCTTAAGCCCCTCGCCAATGCCACAAGGAACAAGTTTGGAATGGTTGATATTAGCCGGAATTACTATTGTCCCCTTGGCTACTCCTTGCCGAATAAATTCAACTTCCACTCCTTCCGCCTGTGCCACCACCTCCATTTGTGGCGAAATGATACCTTGTCTTGCTGATTCCAATTGAGTCATATCTACCTCCGGAAAACTAAAACCAAGGGCTTCGGCGGTTACTAGTAGACCCTTGGTCTAAGTTACTGCCGCTTCCCTACGCTCGTATTACCGAGATCAGGTTCACAGGGTT
>JBHIFE010000117.1:0-3795 GCA_046760985.1 Dehalococcoidales bacterium | reverse complement strand
GAAGGGCGTTGGCGCTCTCTGTCGTGGCTCTATTCTACTACCTCAATAGACAATCTGAATAAAGAGATTGCCGGGCGCAAGCGGGTGGAAGAAGAACTGCAGAAGACCGTAGCGGAGTTTGAGCGTTCCAACGCTGAACTGGAGCGGTTTGCCTATATCGCCTCACATGACCTCCAGGAGCCACTGCGCATGGTAGCTAGCTACACCCAGCTCCTTGAAAAGCGCTACAACGACAGACTTGATGCTGACGCCCGTGATTTCATTGGCTATGCGGTAGACGGAGCCAAACGAATGCAGCAACTGATTAATGGTCTGTTAACCTACTCCAGAGTTGGCACCAGACGCAAGCCATTCGAACCCACAGACTGTATGGCTGTGTTCGAGGCCGCGGTTGCCAATCTGGATGTTGCTATCCGGGAAAGTGGCGCTGAGGTGACTAGCGATCCCTTGCCGCTGGTTATGGCAGACGAAGGACAATTGGTGCAGCTGTTCCAGAACTTGATCGACAATGCTATCAAGTTTCACGGGGAGGAGCCGCCGCGTGTCCACGTCTCAGTTGAACAAAAGGGAGATGAATGGGTTTTCTCGGTACGGGACAACGGGATAGGCATTGATTCGCAAAACTTCGAACGTGCCTTCATGGTCTTTCAGCGTCTGCATGGCAGAGAATATCGTGGCACCGGTATTGGCCTGTCCATTGCCAAAAGGATTGTTGAGCGCCACGGCGGACGAATATGGTTAGAATCCCAGCCCGGCAAAGGGACCGTAGTTCATTTCACAATCCCAGCGAAGGAAGGAAAACAGTCATGACAAGTGCAAAGATCGGTAGACCCATTGATATTCTGATGGTTGAGGACAACCCCGGTGATGTACGCCTAGCACACGAAGCTCTCAAAGAAGCCAAGGTACTCAATGAAGTACATGTGGTTGGGGACGGCGTAGAAGCCTTAGCCTTTCTGCGCCGACAAGGCAAGTATGCCAACGCGGTTCGGCCGGAACTCATCCTGCTCGACCTGAACCTGCCGAAGAAGGATGGGCGAGAAGTGCTGGCGGAAATCAAGGAGGATCCCAACCTCAGGCGCATACCGGTGGTCATCCTGACCGTTTCAAAGGCAGAGGAAGACATTATCAAAACGTACAACCTTCACGCCAACTGCTACATTACCAAGCCCGTTGACCTGGATGGATTCATGGAAGTGGTGAGGGCTATTAAGGACTTCTGGCTCACCATCGTCAAACTGCCCCCCAAGGAAGGAACATGAGCGACAAGCGCACCAAAATCCTGCTGATAGAGGACAACCCTGGAGATGCTCGTCTGATTCAAGAGATGCTGGCCGAAGTCGAACCAAGCAGGTTTGAGCTGGAGTGGGCTGACCGGCTTTCTGCCGGGATTAAGCGGCTGGAGCAGGGAGATATTGATGTAATTCTGCTTGACCTGGATCTCCCAGATAGCCAAGGGGTCGATACGTTCACCAAAGTGTATGCTCGGGCGAAGGAGAAGCCTATCGTGGTGTTCACTGGGCTGGCAGATGAAACGGTCGGCATTAAGGCGGTCAGGGGAGGAGCACAGGACTACTTGGTCAAAGGACAGGTGGATGGCAACCTGATTTCGCGTTCTATCCGCTATGCCATTGAACGCAAGCGGATGGAGCAAGAACTTAAGGAGAAAACTAGGAAGCTAGAAGTGGCTAGTCAGGCCAAGTCTCAGTTTTTGGCCAGTATGTCGCATGAGCTGCGCACACCACTGAACGCCATTATCGGCTTTACTCAATTGATGCTGGATGAGGTGCCTGGCAAGATTAACGATGAGCAAAGGGACTGTCTTAGTGATGTTTTGGATAGCGGTCAGCACCTGCTGAACCTTGTTAGTGATGTCCTTGATTTGTCTAAGGTGGAGATGGGGAAGATAGAATTAAAACTACGAGCCTTGAATCTGACTGCTGTTATTGCTGATGTGACAAAAACTGTCAAACCTATGCTTGATGCTAACAAACACGAGCTAACGGTCAGTATGGAGGAGGGCCTGCCGCAGGTTCGCGCCGACAAAAGCAGACTGAGGCAGACATTTTTCAACCTGCTGAGTAACGCTATCAAATTCACGCCGCCTCGTGGTAGGATAGCCATCCAAGCAAGTAGGGAGGGCGATTGGTGCCAGGTCAGTGTAGTTGATAATGGTCCCGGCATTGAGAAAGAGGTACAAGAACGAATATTCGAAATCTTTACCCGGTCAGAAACTCTACCCGATGGAAAGAAAGGGGGTACCGGGCTAGGACTGGCACTCACCAGGCAGTTCGTTGAGCTAATGGGCGGCAGGATATGGCTGGAAAGCGAATATGGAAAGGGGAGCCGATTCACCTTTACCCTGCCGCTGGCAAGAGAGAGTAAGCCATACTTGGAGAAGGGATAGGAGAAACTGGAGGAAGAGCCCCACGACTCCGCCAGAACAGAAACAAAACTTGGTGAAATCTCAACAGGAAACAGGTTAGTTACTTCCGAGAAGAGAAACGGGAAATGCCAGAGAAGATACTAATTGTAGAGGATGACCCGAAAAACATGAAGCTGCTCCTAATGACGCTTAGGCCATACGGTTATACCTTACTTGAAGCCAAAGACGGGGCAGAGGCCCTAGAAATAGCTGTCAGCAACAAACCAGACCTCATCATAATGGACATCCAGCTTCCCAAGGTGAGCGGGCTTGAGGTAACCAGAATGCTCAGGCAGATGCCGGCTTTCAACCATGTTCCCATTATTGCGGTTACTGCGTATGCTATGAAGGGAGATAAGGAGAAGTTTATTGAAACCGGATGCGACGCCTATTTATCAAAGCCAATCAATCCTCGCGAGTTACCAGAGATGGTTAAGGAGATGCTAGCAGGACGACAAACAAGATAACGCCTAGCATTAACGGAGAAAACAATAAGTCGTTTTAGCACTTGTCTGTGATACAGATTACAGGGAAATAGAATTCTTCCAGAGTGCTTGGATGTGACGAAATTGTGTCACACTTACTCAAAAGGTGTGGGAGGATTATGGTGGCTAGACACCGAACCAAGCTGGTGTTAGAATTCAAGCAGGGGGAAACCGACTGAGGGCAAGATTTAGCCAGGAAGAGCTTGATAAGGAGGTGCAGATGTACCAGAGGATACTAGTACCGCTGGATGGCTCAAAGATTTCGGAGTGCTCTCTAGAGCATATGAAAGCTATCGCGTTAGGGTGTAAAGTTGCAGAAGTAACTCTGCTTACGGTAGTCGAGGAGCCCCCTCCGGCTTTCCCGGAATCTGCAGGACAGCAGGCGATAGAAGAGATTGCTAAGCAACGAGAAAAAGAAGCGAGGGAAATCGAAAAGAGGGCAGGGGACTATCTCGCAAAGGTCGCCGGCACTTTGAGAAAAGAGGGCATACCTATTAAGGCTGCCGTGATCCGGGTCCCAATTAGCGGTGGGGTTGCCGATACAATACTGGATTACGTGAAAAACAACAAGGTGGATCTGATTATCATGAGCACCCACGGTCGGTCGGGGATTTCCCGCTGGGCTTTCGGAAGTGTCACCGATAAAGTCATCCGTCATGCTCATGTTCCAGTGTTGTCCATTGCCCCAGCTGGCTACAGGGTCTCATAGCTGCGCTACCCGACTCCAGGAGCGAAGAGACAAGAAGCGAGTGACAGTGCATATTCAGAGTGCTTGGCTCGGTCTGGCTGAAAACGGCTGCTGAGCAGTCGTCGCGATGACATATCGTTGACTGCGCAGTTTCTGAGACAGTAGCCTGCATCCTGACCTCACTGCACGATCTAGCG
>JBHIFE010000116.1:0-3892 GCA_046760985.1 Dehalococcoidales bacterium | reverse complement strand
TGGCGGTTATTATGGACTTTGAAGCAGCAAGAGCCAGGTTAATTGAGCACCTTAGTACTGAAATAAAAGATAAGCGGGTATTAGCCGCTATGTCCCGCATACCGCGGGAATGTTTTGTGCCACCAGAAAGTCGGCACTTAGCCTATGAAGATATTCCATTGCCCATCGGGTTAGAGCAGACGATTTCCCAACCATTTATTATTGCGCTTATGACTGAAGCGCTAGAACTTACTGGCAGTGAAAAGGTGCTGGAAATAGGCACTGGCAGTGGTTATCAGGCGGCTATTCTCGCTGAATTAGCCCGGTTAGTGATTACGGTGGAGCGTTTGGCGCCTTTGGCTAAGGCAGCTAAGCGCGTACTGAATAGTCTAGGCTATAGCAATATTGAGGTACACCTGGCTGAGGAAACCCTAGGTTGGCTAAAAGGGGCACCCTATGATGCCATAATAGTTACCGCTGGTGCGCCAAGGGTGCCGACTGACCTTTTGGCTCAATTAACCATTGGTGGACGGATGGTAATTCCAGTGGGTTCTCGCTACTTGCAGGAATTATATAAAATCACCAAGCATAAAAAGAAGAATACAGTTCAGAATCTAGGTGGCTGCCGCTTTGTTTCCCTTATTGGTAAGAATGCCTGGGAAGAAGAATAGAGTTTGGTTATCAGGAGGATAACGATGGAAGTTTTGGAAGCAATTAGAACCCGGAGAAGTATTCGTAAGTATAAGATTGACCCAATAGATGATAAAACTTTAGAAGCGGTTTTGGAAGCTGCCCGTTGGGCACCATCCTGGCGTAATACCCAATGCTGGCGATTTATTGTAGTGCGGGATGGTGATATAAAAAATAAACTGGCTGATACCTTAAATCCAACTAATCAAGCCATGGATGCCATTAGAAATGCGCCAATAGTTATTGTTGCTTGCGCTGAACTGGGCAAATCAGGCTACTATGATGGAGTACCCGTTACCGATAAGGGTGATTGGTTTATGTTTGATGTGGCATTGGCTATGCAAAACTTGGTTTTGGCTGCCCACTCGCTGGGGCTGGCTACGGTATATGTCGGACGTGCTGACGCCAAAGAAGCCGCCAAGATTTTAGAGATACCAGAAGGTTACTGTTTTGTGGCGATGACTCCCCTTGGCTACCCTGACCAAGTACGCAATCCGAGACCAAGAAAAGAACTTTCCGAAATTGTCTTTTATGATAAATTCGGCGCTAATTAAGAGAGACTATCTCTATGAGCTATAAACGGTGGATTTACGTCGCTATTGGCTTATTCGGCATCGGTGTAGCTTCTGGTTTGGCGACACCGATTGGCATCGCCAGAATTCTTAGTGAAGACCTAGCTGCCCTAAGGGAGCTTGCGGCTATGTTAGGTCCGTTCAAAATAACCACCGCTATATTTATCTTCCTCAAGAATGTCTCGGCGCTACTGATAAGCTTCATATTCAGTCCAATCCTTTGCCTAATACCTATCCTGGCTTTGACTGTCAATGGCTGGCTTCTCTCCTTCATCTCAGTAAATGTAGTTCAGGAAGAATCTCTTGGTGTTCTATTAGCTGGTTTACTCCCTCACGGCATTTTTGAACTCCCGGCACTAATCATGGGTGAGGCAGCGGCTCTTAGCTTCGGCGCATTAGCCATAATAGCCCTATTTTCCAAAAAGAGGAGAAACCTACTACTGCCTGGTCTGAAACGGAATTTAAAGTATCTTATAATTGCCTGTGTCTTACTTCTGCCCGCAGCCGTAATTGAAACCTATGTTACGCCATTATTCCTACCCTTGTGAGAAGGAGGATATTTTATGAATGAGTTAGGTTTAGCGATTCCCTTCTGGCTAATGGTGCTCATATGGATGGCTAAAACCATATGGCTCGTGCTTATTTGTACTATTCTTGCTTGGCTCGGAGTTAGGGCGCTAGATGCTCTTACCCCTCACATTCCCCACCGGCAGCGTATCGGCGAGAATCCGGTTGCCACCGGGTTATTTATTGCTGGTTTTTTCATCCTAGCCGGTCTGGTCATTCACGGGGCTATTACGGCACCGACCGTGGTTGGTGGTCCGCTACTTGGCTATTTTTTTGATTTTAGGAGGCTTGGGCTATTAGCCATAAGCTTCGTGGTAAGTCTGCTTATTGGAGTAGCCCTATTCTATCTTGTTGATAAGCTAACACCCAAAATACCCTTTGCCAGCATTGAGCAAAATTCGGTAGCAGTGGGTATCCATGTCTTTGGCTATCTCATTTTCTTTGGCTTGATACTCCATGCCGCCCTAACCACACCTTTATGATGTTAGAAGGTTCCTTATAGATGTTCTCTATGAGGTATTCTGATGAAAATGGCTAAAGTTTGGCTAAGTCTGATATTGGTATTAATCGCCGGGTTAGCCGCTACTGGTTATGCCTCGGCAACGCCATCGGCAGATTTCCGTGAGCTAAAAGGTGATATATTTGATGACTGGGGAATATGCCGAACCAGAGCCTCTGGTGAAGACGGTTTTTATCAAATATCTAGGACAGGGTTTCGTCCGGTAATAGCCTTTGAGAGTTTGGGAGAAGAGGCTGCCCTAGCCTACAGTTTGGGCAAGCAGATGGTTAATAAATACCCGGACCAACTACAAAGAGCCGAGAAGATATTTTACTTTGTTCGGGATAGAGTAAACTACGTCGCCGATACAGACCAGTTTAAGCATGATGAGTTTGCTCAAAATGCCGATGAACTAGCGACTACTATTGAACAAAATGGAGTTGCCTATGGTGACTGCGAAGATAGTGCGATATTACTAGCCGTTATGTATAAAGGTGCCGGTTACCGCTCAGCTATAGCGGTCGGTCCCGGTCATACCGCTGCCCTGGTTTATTTACCTGGATATAGGAAGGCTTCAGTTTTTGAACTGGAGGGTGAATCCGGCTGGGTCTGGGCTGAGGCAACCGGTAGAAACAACCCTCTGGGCTGGGTACCTAAGGAATTTATCAATGTCCAGCTAGCTGCCTACGAAATATCTGAAGAAGCAATAGCCCCGGCAAAGGTAACAAAAGCCCCGGTAACCGCAGTTAGCAAAGGTGGCGGCAGCTCGTCCCTCCCATTTCCATTCTTTAGTGTATTTGGTTTATTATGGTTTCTATCCCTGTTCAGAAGAAGGCGTGTTCGCTAAGCCAATTAACTTGTCCTGCCTGCTTAACAATGGGTATAATAATGCCGAATAATCTCTAAGGAGTAGGTGATTAGATGGCGCAATATGGACTGGAGAATATTAGGAACACTGTTTTGTTATCCCATGCTGGTGCTGGCAAGACCTCAGTTGCGGAAGCAATTTTGTTTACTGCCGGAGCAATTAACCGGTTGGGTAAGGTTGATGAAGGGACTAGTACTTCAGATTATGACCCTGACGAAATAAAGCGCAAGATTAGTATCAACCTGTCTCTCCTGCCTTGTCAGTGGCGGGACACCAAGTTCAACCTGATTGATACCCCTGGTTATTCTGATTTTGTTGGTGAGGTTAAAGCGGCGATAAGGGTTAGCGAAGGAGCAATGATTGTGCTCTGCGCTGCCTCCGGCGTTGAGGTTGGCAGTGAACAGGTATGGGGCTATTGTGAGGAAACCAACTTGCCCCGTCTTATCTTCATTAATAAGATGGACCGCGAAAATGCCGATTTCTTCCGAACTGTGGAAGAAGTCCAGTCTAAGTTTGGTCGCAGGTGCCTGCCGGTGCAGATACCCATAGGTGCCCATAAAAATTTTCAGGGGGTAGTTGACCTGCTAACAATGAAAAGCTATACCGGTTCTCCGCCGAAGGAGGCGGAGATACCATCATCACTACAAAGTCAGGTTGATTCTTTTCGGGAGAAGCTGGTAGAGGCAGTGGCTGAAATTGACGATAGGCTCATTGAGA
>JBHIFE010000115.1:0-4007 GCA_046760985.1 Dehalococcoidales bacterium | reverse complement strand
ATGAGACAGAAAAGCAGTGGTCACTAACCGAACTAGTGTATTAAGGGATAGCACATGGTGAAATCCGAAATTCAAAGCGCGAAACTCTAAACAATATCAAATAACCAAAATCCAAAGGAGCTAAACGGTTTTGAATTTGAAATTTGGAAATTAGAATTTGTTTAGGATTTAGTATTTAGATATTAGGATTTGGAGCGAAGCGAGTTTAGGAATTTCATGAAAGAAGGGGGTGAGGTAGAGTAAACAATATTAACTGAGCTAGTAAGGAGTTAAAGATGAAAGAAATTCTTAAAATACTGGAAGACGATGCCCGAATTACCACCAAACAAATATCAACTATGACCGGGACTCCGGCTGCTGAGGTTGACAAATTTATTAAGCAAGCCGAGAAAGACCGGACTATCCTGAAATACAAAACTGTAATCAATTGGGATAAAGTTGAAGATGAGCGGGTAGGGGCGTTAATAGAAGTTAAAGTTACTCCGCAAAGAGACGTGGGCTTTGACTCTGTTGCTGAGCGCATCTATCGCTTCCCTGAGGCGCGCACTGTCTATTTGCTTTCGGGAACCTATGACCTGCTGGTTCAGGTAACGGGCAAAACCATGCATGAGGTGGCTGACTTCGTATCTCAAAAACTCGCCCCGATTGAAGGGGTACAGGGGACGGTTACCCACTTTGTGCTTAAGCGATATAAGGAGGATGGTGAAATTCTGGAGGGAGGTGAGGAAGTCAGACGCCAACCGGTAGTGCTTTAGCCAGCCTTTACTTTTATTGCCTAGGAGAGTCTTTATGTCGCTAAGTTCACATGTTCAGCAGCGAAAACATCAGAGTCTTGTCTCACAGCGAGTAAGCCGAATTTCCTCTTCCGGGATACGAAAGTTCTTTGACCTGTTGGCTTCCCTGGAAGGGGTAATCTCGCTGGGGGTTGGTGAGCCTGATTTTGCCACCCCCTGGCATATTAGTGAGGCAGCTATCTATTCGCTGGAGAAAGGCTATACTATGTATACCTCAAATTCAGGGATACCTGAGCTGCGCCAGGAGCTATCACGCTACCTGAAAGATAACTATAATCTGACATATGACCCCAATGGTGAGCTTTTGATTACCGTTGGGGTTAGTGAAGGATTAGACCTGGCAATGAGAGCTATCCTTAATCCTGGGGATGAAGTTATCATGCCTGACCCCTGTTATGTTTCCTACGAACCCGGCGTCATTCTGGCTGGAGGCAAACCAATTAAAGTACCGACCAGCCAAGAGAATAATTTTGAGATTAGTGCCGCTGATATTGAGCCACGGCTTACCGACAAAACTAAAGCCATTCTTATTGGTTACCCGGCTAACCCAACCGGCGCGGTAATGGCTAAAGATAAGCTATCACAAATAGCCGAATTAGCCCGGCGGCACCAGCTATTAGTCGTCTCTGATGAGATTTATGCCAAGTTAGTCTATGGTGTGGAGCATACCTGCTTTGCTAGTCTGCTGAAAGAGAACACCATTCTTCTTGGCGGGTTCTCCAAGGCTTATGCCATGACCGGCTGGCGTATCGGCTACACCGCCGCTTCTAGAGAAATTATCTCGGCTATGACCAAGATTCACCAATATACTCTGATGTGTGCTCCCACCATGGCTCAGGTAGCCGCTGTAGAGGCATTAAGGTCGGGTGAATCCAGTGTTCTGGAAATGAGACAGGCTTACAATCGGCGACGTCAGGTTATGGTTAAGGGACTAAATGATATTGGTCTCACCTGTTTTGAGCCTCGGGGGGCATTTTATGCCTTCCCCTCAATTGTCAGCACCGGCATGGCTTCAGAAGAATTTGCTGAAAAGCTCCTCGTGGAGCAAAAGGTAGCGGTAGTCCCCGGTACCGCCTTTGGACAATGCGGTGAGGGCTACGTCCGCTGCTGTTATGCTACCTCCTTAACTGACATAGAAGAAGCACTATCCAGAATGAAGCGGTTTGTGGCTAGACATAGGGGAGATAAAAATAAGAGGGGCGCAAGCCCCTCTTAAACTCCCCCCACTTTACATCCTCTCTGGGGCTGTCATTCCCATTAAGTGAAGAGTCCTACTTAAAACTGTCTTTGCCGCCTCTACCAGCTTAAGACGCGCTTTAGTTAATGCTTCATTTTGGGAGACAACCCGACACTGCTTATAGAAGCTATGAAATACAGTAGCCAAGTCCTGAGCATAATAGGTAAGGTGGTGAGGCTCCAGGGTATTGGCGATTAGTTCAACTATCTCCGGCAAAAGTAGCATCTTGCGTATTAAAGTTAGTTCTGGTTCGGTCGTCAGCAAAGAAACATCGCCATCCCCGTAGTCAATCCCTTTTTGCCGAGCCAGGCGAAGGATACTGGCAATACGAGCATGGGCATACTGAACATAGTAGACCGGGTTATCCGCCGATTGTTTTTTGGCTAATTCCAAATCAAAGTCCATCTGACTATCTGCTGAGCGGGACAAGAAGAAGAAGCGGCAGACATCACTACCTACCTCCTCAACTAGCTCACGCAGGGTAACGATGTCACCGGTACGTTTGGAAACACGAATCAACTCACCGCCACGACGCAGAGTAACCATCTGCGAGATGATCACCTTAAGCTGCTCTGGATTGATACCGAGGGCGTCAACAACTGCTTTCATTCGAGACACGTGACCCAAGTGGTCAGCTCCCCAAATATTAATCACCTTATCAAACTTGCGCCTTAAGAACTTGTCATAGTGGTAAGCAATATCAGTGGCAAAATAGGTGGGTGAACCGTCACTACGTATCACTACATTGTCTTTATCCTCACCCAGGGCGGTGGATACAAACCAGGTAGCTCCCTCCCTTTCACTAATATAACCACCCTGGCGCAGCAGAGACATTGCTTCCTGGTATTGTCCGTTATCATAGAGGCTCCGCTCGCTAAACCAGATATCAAAGTTCACCCCTAGTAGCTCAAGGTCAGCTTTAATTTGGCTTATTATCTTCTCCAAACCGAGCTGCCCTAATCGGGAAATTGCTTCTGCCTCGGGCAGACTACGAAACCTATCTCCATCCTCGGCAATAATTTCCTTAGCCAGCTCAATCATATAGTTGCCAAAGTAACCGTCAGCCGGTATCTCAGCCTCAATCCCCAGGCATTGTTGGTAGCGAGCATAGAGTGAGCGGTAGAAGGCATCTATCTGACTACCAGCATCATTAATGTAGTATTCCTTCTCTACTCTATAGTTGGCGGCGGTGAGAACTTTGGCTAGGGTGCTACCCAGAATAGCACCACGACCATGCCCAACATGAAGGGGTCCGGTGGGATTGACACTGACAAATTCTATTTGTACTCGGCGGTCCTGCCCAAGCTCAATATCGCCGTAAGAATCACCAGCTTTCAGAATTGAATTCACTTGGCTGGTTAGCCAATCACTTTTAAGGGTGAAATTAATGAAGCCTGGTGGCGCCACAACAACACGTTCGATCTCAGGAGTGGAAGCTATGAGGCTTACCATATCGTTGGCTATGGTCAAAGGACTAATGCCGGTTGCCCGGGCTAGTTTCAGGGGAAGGCTTGAGGCGTAGTCGCCATGTTCGAAGTTCTGCGGGTGCTCTATAATCACCTCAGGTAAGGTGACTGAGGGCAGTTTGCCCGATTGCTGTGCTTGAATTGCTGCCTGCGTCAACAATTCAATAAGTTTTTGCTTAAGCATTTGCCCAAATTATAACACAATATTATAGAATTATTAATGAATAATGCTTGACAAAGTTAAAGCCCTTATGCTAACATTTTACTAGCCTTTAAGGCAAAGGTTATTGTGGTGAACAGGTTAGATACATAAGGGAAGGAATTGGTGATTGAAAACCAAGCAGGGCGGCTTGGTGTGCATCACCAAGCCGCCTTATTACGTATAGAGCACTTTAACAATTGAATATGAAGGCTAATATCAAATCTGAAGCAGGTCAGGCGGTGAAGGGCACATAGTGGATGCCTTGGCATCAAGGGCCGAAGAAGGGCGTGGCAAGACTGCGATAAGCC
>JBHIFE010000114.1:0-4022 GCA_046760985.1 Dehalococcoidales bacterium | reverse complement strand
CTTCAAGAAATTGGGGCATGAAGCAAATCGTAGAATGACTGAATGGAGAAGTAAGAATTGATAGAATCAACTCCGTTTGCACTTAACTAGTTAGGGATAAGATTAATCAACCAAATGCAAATAAAACCCACCTCTCGGTGTATTGACAAAATTGATAGCAATACATAGAATTAAAATGACAGTAAGCGGTTAGCCATCGACCTGTGGGGCGGTGAGCTGCTTAAACTCCTTAACAATGTTAGTCGCTTGGATCAGACATGACCGAGACGGCAGAAATTAGGATTGTATTTTGAATGCCTTCTCCGGCTGTGTCGGGGAGGGCATTTTTTATGAATTGGCAAGGAGAGAACTAAAATGCTCACAATAGGCTTCATCGGGGCCGGAACGGTAGGTACTGCTCTGGCGGTGCTACTGAGCAAAAAGGGCTACTCAGTGGTGGCGGTATCCAGCCGAAGTCTGACCTCAGCCAAAAAACTGGCAGAGACAATCAGCGGTTGTCAACTTAAAGATAATCAAGGAGTGGCTGAGACCGCTGAGCTTGTCTTCATTACCACTCCTGATGATGCCATTGCCTCGGTTGCCTCTCAAATACAGTGGCATAGCGGGCAGAGTGTAGTTCACTGCAGTGGTGCCGACTCCACCGGCATTCTGGAGCCAGCCAAGAAATTGGGGGCTAAGGTTGGTGCCTTCCATCCCCTGCAGACCTTTGCCAGTGTAAAACAGGCGATAGAGAATATACCGGGCTCAACCTTTGCCGTAGAGGCTGAGGAACCTCTGCTAAGCATACTTAAGGATATGGCTACTGCGGTTGATGGTCGGTGGATAGAGCTAAAGGCGAGCGACAAGGTAGCCTATCACGCCGCAGCAGTCATTGCCTGCAACTACCTAGTAACTCTGGTCAAGTTAGCTACTGACCTATGGCAGACCTTCTCCATCCCACCCCATGAGGCTACCCAGGCATTACTCCCGCTGCTACGCGGCACACTGACTAACATTGATACCATTGGCATACCTCAATGTCTTACTGGACCAATTGCTCGGGGTGACACCGGGACAATTAAGAAGCACCTTGATACTTTGCAGAAAGTAGCCCCCGCCCTGCTCCCGGCTTATAAAGAGCTTGGTCTCCAGACTATCCCGATTGCTATTGCCAAGGGGAGAATCAATAAGCAACAAGCCCGGGAACTACAGGCTATTTTAGACTAAATATATTGGGGGGAATCTAATGAGAATAATGCTTAAAAGCAAAATCCACCGAGCCCGAGTTACCGAACTTAACCTTGATTACGAAGGTAGCATTACCATTGATAAGAAGCTTATGGAAGAAGCTGACATCCTGCCCTACGAACAGGTGGAGGTGGCAAATATCAATAACGGTGCCCGCTTCAACACCTATGCCATCAAAGGGAACACGGGTGAAATCTGCCTAAACGGTGCTGCTGCCCGACTCGGTGTTAAGGGGGATACTATCATCATCCTGTCCTACTGCCATGTTGGCGACGATGAAGCCCAAAATTTCACGCCAAAGATGGTTTATGTTGATGCCAAAAACGCCATCATAAAATAGGCAAGACAATATCCAGATAAGGAGGAACAAATGCGCGTTACCATAAATCAGGTAAAAGAAATGAAGCAAAAGGGTGAGAAAATTGCCATGCTCACCGCCTACGACTACACCACCGCCAAGATAATGGATGAGGTGGGGATACCGCTGATTCTGGTTGGAGATAGCCTAGGGATGGTAGTCCTTGGTTACGAGACAACCATACCGGTAACTATGGAGGAGATGATACATCATACTAAAGCGGTGGTCAGGGGGACAAAACAGGCGATGATTATTGGTGACATGCCATTTATGACCTACCATGTCACTGTGTCCGATGCGTTGAAAAATGCTGCCCGTTTCATTCAAGAAGGAGGGGCTCAGGCAGTTAAACTTGAAGGTGGCATAACCGTAGCCGAAAAGGTAAACAGAATTGTGGAATGTGGCATTCCGGTTATGGGTCATCTCGGACTGACCCCCCAGTCAATCCACCAACTCGGCGGTTTTAGGGTGCAGGGTAAAACACCAGAAGCTGCCGCCAGAATACTTAAGGATGCCAAGGCTCTGGAAGAGGCTGGGGCTTTTGCTATCGTTCTGGAGACCGTCCCTGCCCAACTAGCTAAGCTTATTACTGACAGCATAAGCATTCCCACCATCGGCATCGGCGCTGGCATAGGCTGCGATGGTCAGGTCCAGATTATAAATGATATTCTGGGTTCGTTTACCGACTTTGTCCCCAAGCACGCCAAACGATACGCTGACCTTGCTAATATTATGTCAAGTGCCATCACTGAATATTACAATGAGGTAAAAGCGGGCACCTTCCCTACCGACGAGCACAGCTTCTCTATGGATGAAAGCCTGCTAGCCGGACTAAAAAGGTAAAATCGGATTAGGTAAACCCAGCTCATCCAGAGCTGCGGTGCATCATATTCACTAAGAGGAGCATCTTTGTGAAGTTATCGGAATTTCCAAGTTTTGTGCGAAATTTGCCGGAAGCTGACTTACCATTCGATGGTTTACGTGGCTGGCTTCTGCAAAGTGACTCGGGCCAAGTACTGTTCAATGAATCAAACCTTGAAGTGTTAGTGCCCGACCATTCCCATGGTGAGCAATGGGGGATTGTGATTGATGGAAAGATTGAAATGACAATCGGTGGTCAAACTATGACTTACAGGCGTGGTGACACATATTTCATTCCGGCGGGAGCCATACATAGAGCACGAATCTACGCTGGATTCAGAGCGGTTGATTATTTTGCGGACCTAAGCCGTTATCGCCCAAAAGAGTGAGGGGTATAAAATCCTCTATGAAAGTCGTTGAGAAAATAGATGAAATGAGACGGCTAAGGCTCAAGCTGGCTGAGCCGGTTGGTTTTGTGCCGACTATGGGCTACCTCCACGAGGGTCATCTGTCTCTGGTCAGGCAAGCCCGAGCCGATAATCCTTCACTGGTGGTCAGTATATTTGTCAACCCCACCCAGTTTGCTCCCCATGAAGATTTCAACACCTATCCCCGCGACCCCCAGCGCGACCTGTCTCTGCTGGAAAAGGAAAAGACTGATATTGTCTTTATGCCCTCAATGGCAGAGATGTATCCTCCAGAGTTCAATAGCTGGGTGGAGGTGAGTAAGGTTACCGAGCGGCTGGAGGGAGCTTCCCGTCCCATTTTCTTCCGCGGGGTTACCACCATTGTTGCCAAGCTATTTAACATCGTCCAGCCAAACCGAGCCTACTTCGGGCAGAAGGATGCCCAGCAGGCAATAGTGGTCAAAAAGATGGTGGCTGACCTTAATATGAACCTGGAAATAGTTACGCTGCCTACGGTGCGTGAGCCTGATGGTCTGGCGATGAGCAGTCGTAATGCCTACCTCAATCCCGAGGAGCGCCAGGCAGCCACCGTCCTCTACCAGGCACTCACTCTGGCTCAGCAATTATGGTCACAGGGAGAAAGAGACGCTGAGCGCATAAGACAACAGATGAGAGACCTTATCCAGAAACAGCCGCTGGCAACCATTGACTATATCAGCATCGCTGACGCCGAGACTCTGGAGGAATTAGATAAGGTCAAACCGCCGGCTCTGGCATCACTGGCAGTAAAAATCGGGAGGACGAGACTGATAGATAATGTGGTGCTGGAGTGAGAGTGGCTTTACAGTCAGGACACTTTCTAAAATTCAGTTATCTTTATCTTCAAACCATCAAGAGGCTTGCGCCGGGTAACCGGTCGTAAGGAGCTACGATACCGGGATGAATCCCCACCACCCCAAGAAATACCGATTATCTCCGCCATCACATTGTGTTTGGCAAGTCGGTAAGCGGGGTCAATCCTGGCTCTCATTCCTGAAGATAGATTGTCAAGATATATTAACGTAGCCATGTTATTGCACCTCTTACTTCACCTCTTACTGAAGATGATACCAGTCCTCAGGCACAATAGCTATCCCTCTTTAGTCACTTTCTGGCTGGTACTTTTGTTT
>JBHIFE010000113.1:0-4062 GCA_046760985.1 Dehalococcoidales bacterium | reverse complement strand
CAGGCTCCATATCGACTATATTGATTTGCTCTACCGGACACTCCACGATATATCAGAATCGCCTCGGTCTGCCTTTGGCGGAACCGAAAGGGATTTATCTGGGGTAGCTTTAGAAATTGAACTCCACCCGCTACTCCAGAAGGTGAGAAGAAAGAGAATCATCCGGACAGCTGCTTACAACCGTAGAAATGAGATGATCCTTAAGCTTCTGGAGAGGTATCAGGGTGAGAACTTTGGGGATAACCACTTACGGGTAGTCTGGGAACCGGTGCTGCCTCAGGACAGGGTCAGGCAGGTGAATAACGAGCAGACTTTAGTCCAGACTGGTATCCATTCCCGGAGAACAGCAATGGATGAAATTGGCATTAGAGACCCTGAGTATGAGTTCAAAAGATGGCTTGAAGAGAGGGAGACTATCCTCAGGATGAATAAAGAGCTTAACGCCAAGTCCACCAAGAGTGGAGCGAGGGAGAGAGCTTTATTGTCTCAGGCGGAAGGCGTTGAGGAATAATCAGCAGGAGGAGTTATTGTGGCTGATAAAGAACAGGAACTGATAGATGAGCTTGAAGCTGTCAGGGCAGAACTGGAAGAACTGAAGCAGGAGAAAGAAGCTCTTGTCCGGGAGCTTGAGTCCAAAAATGCTGTCATTGCCGAGCTTGAGCAGGCAGTGGCTAGCCAGGAGAGTGAGATAGTTGCCCTGAAGCAGACTATAGCCGAGTCAGAAAAGAAGTTGACTGACCTCACTAATTCCCTGGCTCAGGCAGTGGCTAGCTATAAGGCTTTGCTAATTGAAGCCAATCCGGAGGTGCCGGCTGAGCTGATAACCGGGGATACTATCAATGCTATAAACAAATCTCTGGAAAATGCCAAAGCCCTTATTGAAAGGGTGAAGCAGCAAATAGAGGAGGAGGCCTCCAAGACAAGGGTGCCTTCTGGTGCTCCCCAGCGCACACCACTCGATCTGTCAGTTCTTTCTCCACGGGAGAAGATTCAATATGCAATAGGAGGTAAAAGATAAAATGGCTTTAACGTTGGCTGAAGCAGCTAAGCTTTCAAATGATATCCTACTTCAAGGGGTGGTGGAAACCATCGTCAAGGATTCGCCAATACTGCAGCGAATGCCCTTCATTGAAATCGTGGGTAACGGCTTAACCTATAACCAAGAGAAGACCCTGCCTACTATTGATTTCTACGATGTTGGCGATACCTGGGCGGAATCAACGCCTACCTTTGAGCAGAAAACGGCAAACCTGAAAATTATGGGTGGTGACGCTGATGTCGATAACTTTCTTAAGGCGACTCGTTCCAATATTCAGGACCTAGAAGCAGCCGTAGTTGAGCTAAAGGCTAAGGCACTCCGGGATAAGTTTGAGGAGACCTTTATTTATGGTGACTCAGCGACCAATGCTAAGCAGTTTGACGGTCTCAGAAAGCTTATTGATACCACCACAGCTAGCGGCCAGGTGATTGCCGCTGGAGCTAGCGGAGCCAGCTTGACCTTGTCTATGCTGGATGAAGTTATTGACGCGGTAAAGGGAGGCAAACCTGATATGCTGCTGATGAGCCGCCGCTCAAGGCGAAAGATTAATGCCCTGGTCAGGGCGGCTGGCAGCATGATGGAGACCGACCGCGATAAGTGGGGTAACTTCGTCCAGTTCTGGGATGGCATACCTATCGGCGTCAATGACTGGATACTTGATACTCACGTTGTTAGCGGCAGCGTTGAGACAGCTACCACTGGCGGCACCTGCTCCACTATTTATGCCGTCCAGGTTGGCGAGGGAGCTCTCTGTGGCTTAACCGCACCGGGGCACCTAACCGTGGAGCCAATCGGTTCATTGGAGACCAAAGATGCCAGCCGGACCAGGGTTAAATGGTATGTATCTCTGGCTCTGTTTAGCTCGATTAAAGCAGCCGCTTTAATCGGTGTCCAAGACTAAACTAAATCTGGGGAGGGGGTCTTAGCCCCCTCCCCTAGGAGGTGGATGATGACACTAGCAGTAATAGAACACATTGAGCACCCTTTCGCCAAGGGTAACCTGACCTCAGATGGGGTTCAATGGAGTGCAGAAAAGACTACCACTGGTGATGACTATGAAGCCGTGGAAGAGGTTACCATTAGCCCACCGGCATTGGGGGCGGTTATTGAGTTTGAGTTTGTGCTTACCTGTGCGGTAAGGTCCAGTGCTACTCTGGAAAGTGTCCTGTTCAAATGGCAGGCACGAAATAAGGGAGGCACCTGGGTTGACCTCCATCCTGAGGTGACTTACGCCGCTGATGCCTCAGCCTATAAGGAATATACTTATAGCGGTCGTTTCCAGCCGGTAGCCAACTTCAATGCTGTCCCATTTGATATTCGACTGGTAATCAAGTCAGGTACTGCTGGCGGTGAGAATGCCGTCGGTAAAACCAAGAACTCAAGCTATGTTAAGGTAATCTATTCAGCTTCGTGAGGTGACTGATGGGCTTTATCTTTGACCCAGGTTTGGTGCTTTATTTGCCGCTTTATCAGTTAAGTGGTGCTTCCTTTATGTCAAAGGATGCCTATGGGCATTTGGGCACAGTTACTGGTGCTTCGTGGAGACCAAGAGGGCATTACTTTGATGGCACCGATGACATTATATATATCAGTAACCCATCTTTCATAGATGATACCAGTGGAACAATAGAAGTTTGGGTTTCCTTTGACAATGTTAGTGCCCAACATATGTATGTTGCCACTTGCGTTAACGGAGCTACCAGCCATGAAATACAGATGCCTCTTAGGAGAGACTCCAATAATGAATTGCAGTTTACTGCATACTCACCTGGCTCGCAGCCTTGGGAATGCACTTTAAATTCGCCTAACAATACCATAACTGATGCGGGATGGCACCATATAGTCTTTACCTCGGATGGTTCTAAAGTGCGCTGTTATGTGGATGGTGAGGAAAGAACACTAACACCTTCCGTTGGGAGCAACTCTGGGCAGTGGTTCGGCACTGCCACTAATTCAGATACATTCTGTGTTGGAGCGATAAAAAGGGCAAGTATTGTCGCTCCCATGGCAGGGACAGTCGGCGAGGTTCGTCTCTATAGCCGTGCCTTAACCCCGCAGGAAATCCAGCATAATTATCTAGCGACCAAGTGGAGGTATAGATGAAGTATAGAGTAAGACTTGATTTGTCCTTCGTTAACCAGGCTGATGCTCAGTCCTTGATGGCTTACGCCAGAAACCTGTCTGATAAGGCGGTCAGCATCAATGAGGGCAACCCGAACCAGGAGATAGCCTTCTGTGATTTGGAGATTTGCCAGCACGACGAGGGTTTACCCTGTGAGAGGTTGGAGAGGGTAGAGATTAGAAAACTGTAAAGAAACCAAAAGGGGTGAGTAGATATGAACCTAACTGAGATGAGAGCCATAGTCAGGCGCGACCTCCACGATGAGGATGCCGCCAACTATCGCTGGACTGATGATGAGCTGGATAGGCATATTGCCCATGCGGTAAAAGACTTTTCTGAGTATCTTCCTTATGAGCAGAAGGCAACTAAAGCCACCACTTCAGGCTCCAGGGAACTGGATATATCCACCATAACTGATAGGATTATGGTTGAAGCTGTAGAATATCCGGTGGATCAGTTCCCCAAGAGATACCAGCTCTTTGCCCTTTGGGGAGATACGCTGACTCTCCTTGGTGATGAAGTCCCCGATGGCTCCAATGCCTACATCTACTACGGTAAGCTCCACATCCTTGATGCTACAAGTTCAACTATCCCTACCCACCACGAAGACTTAATTGCTACCGGTGCTTGTGGCTACGCTGCCGTGGAATGGGCGGTCTACGCTATAAACCGGGTCAATGTTGGTGGTGGCATCACCCCCAGGGAATTTCTTGGCTGGGGAAAGAAGAAGTTGAGGCATTTTAAGCAGGAGCTAAGGCGACTGGGAAGGAGAAACAGGGTCAGAGTCCGTTCGCTCTATAAGCCTTACTATCCCGTTGTCTCCCAATCAACCGATTACGGACCGTAAAAGGAGAGTCAAAGAGAGGCGAAGTCTCCAAATATGATAGAGGGGAGTTTTAGA
>JBHIFE010000112.1:0-4070 GCA_046760985.1 Dehalococcoidales bacterium | reverse complement strand
ATTCAACTGCACAGCATCGAAGAGGTGCTATACACCGGGCAGACGAAGTTCCAATCTGCTGAAGTTATTCGCAGTGGTAATTTCGGTAAATGCTTGGTGCTGGATGGCAAGATTCAATCCAGTGAAGTGGATGAGTTTATCTACCATGAAGCTTTGGTTCAGCCACCGATGATAACTCATCCCTGCCCAGAGACGGTATTTATTGCTGGGGGCGGTGAAGGCGCTACCCTAAGGGAGGTCTTATCCCACAAGACAGTAAAAAGCGCAGTTATGGTTGACATCGATGAAGAAGTAATAGCTCTCTGTAGGAAATATCTGCCCGACCATAATCGGGGCTCTTTTAGAGATAGACGAACCGAGCTGCACCACGCTGATGCCAGAGATTATCTGGCTAAAAGTAGCCAGAAATTTGATGTAATTATTATTGATTTACCTGACCCTATAGAGGAAGGACCAGCTTATTTACTTTTCACCAAGGAATTTTATCAGCTAGTCCAAGATAGGCTTACCGATAATGGTATTATTTGTGCTCAAGCCGGGTCAGCCAGCCTAAATGAGTTGTTAAACTTTACTGCAGTCAATAATACGCTGAAAAGTGTTTTTCCTATAGTTTGCCCTTATCAGGCGGATGTTCCCTGTTTTGGTGGTCCCTGGGGGTTTTGCTTAGCCTCGCTAAAGCTCAATCCGCTTCTGCTTTCTCCGGCGGAAGTAGATAATAGAATCTCGGCTAGATTACTAACCAGACTAAAATTTTATGATGGATTAACTCACCAGGGGATGTTTTCTTTGCCCAAATACCTGAGAGAAGCCTTGGCAAAGCAAGAAAGGCTCATAACCGATAAGGACCCCTTGTATCTCTATCGTGGCTAGATGGCAAATACTTTAAGCCACTTATCCTCACTTTATGACGGCTCATCTGGGATTGGATAACACTCGCCTAATTTGAGTTGAAGCTCGGTTTCTGGTAATCTAAGGGTAAGAAGGATATTTTGGCATGGAGGCTAAAGCAGATTAAGCAAACCTATGCTGCCGCCGGTGTTAATCTTGATATTGCGGCTAAAGCTAAAGAACTGATTGGAAAGCAGGCTCAGTCTACCCACCGTCCCGAGGTCTTAAGCGGAGTGGGGTTCTTTGGTGCGCTTTTTGAATTCAAGGGATATAAACGACCAGTTCTGGTGTCTAGCGTTGATGGGATAGGCACCAAGCTAAAGATTGCCTCTGCTTTGAACAAACACACTACTATTGGTATTGACTTGGTTAATCACTGCGTCAATGATATCCTTACCTGCGGTGCTGAGCCACTCTTCTTTCTGGATTATATTGCTATGGGTAAGCTGGTGCCGGAGCAGGTGGAGGCTATTGCTCAGGGGTTAGCTCAAGCCTGCGGTGAGGTTGGCTGTGCCCTGATTGGCGGTGAGACCGCCGAGATGCCGGGGATATATGCCGACGAGGATTATGACCTAGTGGGTTTTATCATCGGCGTGGTGGAGAAGGAAAAGATTATCACGGGAAAGAAAGTTGCCGCTGGTGATGCCATTATCGGCTTACCCTCCAGCGGGCTACATACCAACGGTTATTCTCTAGTACGTAAGATTTTTGGCGCTGACGAGTTAAAAAAGCACTACCCTCAATTGGGTCGGACCCTCGGCGAGGAGCTTCTAGAACCTCACCGCTGCTACTATAATCAGTTGAAGCCATTACTACCATTGATTAAGGGCATGGCGCATATTACCGGTGGTGGCTTGATTGGTAATGTGCCCCGGGTTCTGCCCCAAGCTCTGGCAGCAAAATTTCATAGTCAGGCGTGGACTGTCCCGCCTATTTTCCAGCTTATCCAGCAGCGAGGTAATGTGGCTTTGGGTGAGATGTACCGGGTGTTTAATATGGGTATCGGTATGGTGCTCATTTGCTCGCCGGATGATGTTGCCCAGCTCACAGGGCAGTTGCCCGAGGCTAAGGTTATTGGTGAGGTGATTAGACAGACCGAGAAGGCAAGAGTGATTATAGATTAGACGAACCCGGGAGGTACAATATAACTATATTAAAAAATTTAGGGAAACAATTCCTTCGTGATTAGCTTTGATTTGGTTTTAGAGTTATGTTAACCCGTGGGGCGTTCAGTCAGAGGTAGATGAAGGGGTGAGGTTGAAAATGAGAAAAAGGTTATGGGTGGCAGTGAGTTTAATGGTAATAATGGCTCTACTTGTGGGTGGCTGTGCTGCACCTTCTGCTGAACCAGTTCCAAATCCACAGCCAGCATCAGCATCAGAAGTATTACCTGCCGAGCACCCAAAAGGTATGAAGAGCCTGAGATGGCTGACCGAAGCTGAAAAGACGAAGGTGATTGAAATAGCCCTTAATACGCCCGAGGCTAAAAAGGCCTTGGAGAAATATGGCACATATGAGACGTACCTTAGCTGGATTGCGTTAAGTTGGGATGATAGCACAGTTACAAACCGATGGGGCTTAAAATACGAATGGGTAGACGAAAAGATACTACCGCCACCTCCCAAAAACGCTCCGCCTGATATTCATATTAATTTAGAAACCGTGCCAGAAACTGCCGAATTTTACTCACGGGTAACCGTAAATTTCGCCAAACCCCCGGAATGGCAGGTAACAATGGCAGTAAACCCGGATACCGGAGAGGTAGCTTTTGTAGAAGAATACCTCTACCAGGCTACACCCTTTTCACAACATCCGGCTGAACTAACCAGGAATTTGAAATGGCTGACGGAAGAAGAAAAAGCCAAGGTTATTGAAATTGCAATGAATACCGCGGAAGCGAAAGAAGCTGTTGAACGCTACGGTGTATACAGGACTGGTCTCAGCTGGGTGGCAATAAAGCAAAACGAGAGCGGGGGCAAGTCAATCTGGTCATTCGACTATGAAAAGGTCGAAAATATTCCGGAAATGATTCCAGAAGATGCGAAGTTTTATTCACGGGTGGAGATATATTTTGGCGAGCCTGAGCAATTATTGATGAGAATAGCGGTTGACTTGGATACAGAGAAAGCTGTTAATATTGAAACTCACGGTCTAAAAATATTACCTAAATAAAAGGAGTCTTCATGAGAGCTATTATCAGCGTATCGGACAAAACGGGTGTAACCGATTTTGCCAAAGGCTTGAGCAAGCTGGGGTTTGAGATATTCAGCACCGGTGGCACGAAGAAGGCACTGGAAGAAGCTAAAGTGTCAGTAAAGAGCATTTCTGAGATTACCGGATTTCCCGAAATTCTTGACGGACGGGTGAAGACCCTGCATCCCGCAGTTCATGGCGGTCTTCTGGCTAAACGCGAGCTACCGGCGCACATGGCTGAACTGGCGGAAAATAAAATTAAACCTATTGACCTGGTGGCGGTTAATCTTTACCCCTTCGTCCAGACAGTAGCCAGGGAGGGGGTTACCCTTGATGAAGCACTGGAGAATATTGATATTGGTGGACCAACCATGATTCGTGCCGCTGCCAAGAACTTCCCTAGCGTCATTGTGGTTGTTGACCCGGCTGACTATCAACCAGTTGTGGAGAAGTTGAGGCAGGGAGATTTGCCGCTGGCTGAGCGAAAACGGCTGGCACAGAAGGCTTTTCAGCACGTAGCTGTTTATGATACCGCTATCTCTCAGTATTTAAGAGATATGGAAGGCTTCCCCGAGGAGATGACCATCGCCCTGAAAAAGCGCTACGGACTTCGCTACGGTGAGAATCCACATCAGATGGCTGCCTTCTATGCTGAGCAGGCGGTGGGAGACAAGCAAGATACTGGTATTACCTGGGCAAAACAACTATGGGGGAAGGAGCTTTCCTTTAACAACATCCTAGATGCCGACGCTGCCTGGGGGGCGGTAACTGACTTTGCTACACCAGCAGTAGCTATCATCAAGCATACTAATCCCTGTGGTCTGGCAAGTCATGATGATATTGCTGAGGCTTATCGGCGGGCTTTCAGTGGTGACCCGGTGGCTGCCTTCGGTGGCATTGTCGCTTGCAACCGAACAGTTACTTTAGCCATGGCTGAAGAAATGAAGTCAGTCTTCTATGAGATAGTTATTGCTCCCGACTACGAGAGT
>JBHIFE010000111.1:0-4073 GCA_046760985.1 Dehalococcoidales bacterium | reverse complement strand
AGCAAGTTATGCTGTGTCAATGAGCCAAGGATTGGTAATAAGCGGTAAGTAATTCCCGTAAAGCCGGAATAAGTTGTTTCTTCTCAAACAGAAGTTCGGGAACTGTCCAGAAAGGACCACCAAAGGTCACTTTTGCAAAACCAGCCTGCTCCCTCTCTTCATTTACTTTGGCGAGGTTTAACCGGCAAAATATTTTCCTCGACTTCAAGTCCTCTGACGGCAGAATCTTAATTCCGAGCTTAGCAACCAAGTCAGCCCGCTCTTCAAAAGTCGACTCCCGCACCGCCGGATACGGCAGTTACAGAACCCCGTACCCCGGAGCCTAATAAGTCGCCCGATACAGAAGCGGCACCAGAAGCTACCACACCCATGCCTCCGGCCTCGACTACGTCACCCCCGCCAACTCCCACTCTCCAGAGACTGGCCATGCCTGTGGAGGAAGGGGCGCGTTTTGGATTCGTCGGAAATCCGGGAGTGGTAGGATTTAGAGTTCCGCCAACCAGCTTCGACTGGGACTATGACATATGGTTTGAACCCCATGTTGAACTGGGTTTCTGGTGGGACAGAGCCCACCCGGGACCCTTCAGCTGGCACCCGGTCGAGCCAGAAAAGGGTAGGTACGTTTTCACCAAATCCGACAGATACGTCCGAGAAGCCCAGGAGCGCGGCATTCAAATTCTGGCAACTATCTGGCCCTTTGTTGACTGGGACCAAGATTACTGGAAATCACAGCCTGGCTGGCAGCCGTCTCGAGGCTTCGAACAGGAGTTACCTACCAGTCGTTATAAGCCGCACGATACAGAAGCGTATCAGAGATTTGTTAAGAGGCTGGTGGAGCGTTACGATGGTGACGGTCAAGATGATATACCTGGTCTCCTCTACCCGATTAAATACTGGGAAGCGCTGCTTGGAGTTCCATTAATCGGTATTCACTCTGCGCATTACCTGGCTTCATCTTTATGGGGCAAATTATACTGGCAAGTGGTCTAGCCATTAGGATATACGACAGCGTTTTGCCACTAATGGCTCGGCTTCCGGGCAAGTTATTGCATTCGAACATATTAATAAGTGCGATGTTCGCTGCAGTCTTAGGCTCTAGTACTGCTAATGCTGCTGTCGTGGGAAGCGTTGCCATTCCGGAATTGCGTAAAAGAAAATATAACGAAAGGCTCTTACTTGGTACAGTCTGTGCGGGAGGTACCTTAGGACTTATGATACCACCTAGCAACGGATTTATTCTCTACGGCGTAATGGCAGATACGTCGATCGCAGCTCTATTTGCTGCTGGCACTATCCCGGGCATCCTCATGGCACTGCTGTTTATGACTTACATCGGAATCAAAGGAAAACTTTCACCGAATATAGCTCCCATAGAAGAAAAGCATTTACCGTTAAAGACCACCTTGCTTTCTCTATTGAGAATATGGCCACTGGCCATTATTATGTTCGCATGTGTTGGCACTATCTATATTGGTTTTTGCACACCTGTCGAGGGTGCTGGCATAGGTGCGTTTGCTTCGATAATCATGGGCTACCTATTTGGCACGTTAGGCTGGCAACAGATCAGGGCAGCTTTAATACAGACTACCGAGATTGTAGCTATGCTTTTTTCCCTCGTCTTAGGAGCAATGTTAGTGTCAGTGTCTATCTCTGAAATAGGGCTACCACGGGCTATAGTGCTCGGGATAGGAGGGCTTCCACTGTCAGTTATCCAAATAGTGTTGCTCATGTTCTTGATGTACATAATAATGGGATGCTTCATCGATGGCATTTCAATGCTGGTCGCAACCATGCCCTTCGTGGTGCCGATTATTGCCAGTTTGGGATTGGACTTTGTTTGGTTTGGGGTAGCACTCATACTAGTAGTTGAAATAGGACAGATAACACCCCCAGTTGGGCTCAACCTGTTTGTTACCCGAGGAATTGCTGGACCTGACACTGTTTTGTCAGATATTTTCTTGGGTGCCTTTCCTCTCGTGATGATACAAGTAGTTGTATTAGTGCTCATTACTGGTTTTCCTGAAATACCTACTTTTTCCCCGGGTATACTGCAACTGCTTTAATGTAAATATTAAGGGGCAATGGTTATTGTGGTGTAAGTCTACAGTGAGGAAATAAGGTATTACCAGTGCTTACAGATCGGGGTTAAGAAAGAATAAAGGCAAGTTTGAACGCTTATTTGAGCCAATAGAGAAGGGTCACGAAATAAAATAAAGGAGGTTTCTAAGATGGGTGACATTAAAGGTAAGAAGTATTCCGGTCATAAGTCATTCCAGTACCTGGAGCCAGAAGTCGACTATAAGAAGATTGAGTTGGCGAAGGAGATTGGAAGAGTAGAGCCATATGTAATTCCGTTGTCAGAGGCTGAGGAGAAACGTGTCAATGAGCTCTACAAGAAGTGTATAGTGATTTCACTACATGACCATGTTTGGAGCTTGCCCGTCGACTTTTCCCAATTCGATGAATGGTGTAGGCTGGGAAGAACCGGCACGGCTTACGAAGGCCTCAGTGCTTCATGCCTAGATGCTGTTTTTGACAATTTGATGGATGGGATGGCCTTTTTGACGTCAAAAGCTAGTTGGCAATTCGATGATGTCGTATATGACCTTGGATTGAGAATGAGTGACATAGCCCATCAAGACTTCGTTATAAGATGTGAGAGAGTTAAAGAAATTTTGAGGGCTCATGATGAAGGTAGGGTTGCCTTCATACCTAGTATTGAATGCGCTACCCCGATTGAGCAGGAAATAGATAGAATTGATATTCTCTATGGCTTGGGCTTAAGGATGATGGGTATAGCATATAGTGGGTCAAACATGCTAGGCTCGGGCCTAAAGGAAGATGGTGACGGGGGTTTGACGTCTTTCGGGCGCAAAGCTGTTGCCAGAATGAACAAGATAGGCATGGCAATTGACGTAGCGCATAGTGGTATGAAAACAGCACTTGATACTGTGGAAGCAAGCAAAAAACCGGTATTCATATCCCACGCAGGGGCAAAGGCTATCTGGAACTCAAAAAGAATGTTTTCTGACGAAGTGATAAAGGCTTGTGCAGAGAGGGGTGGGGTAATAGGTATAGAAGCTTCACCGCGTATGGCGTATAGCAAGAAGCACCCACAAATGGATATAGAAACTGTTATGGACCATTTTGAGTACTGTGTTGACCTCGTTGGCATAGACCATGTCACCTTCGGTTTGGATATATTATATGGTGACCATGTGGCTATGCACGATGCACACGGTGCAATCGGGGTAGACCTGATTACCTACAACGTAGAAACTGGGGAGCGTGTCCCGAGAGTGGAATATGTGAAGGGATTGGAGAATCCTACGGAGGCGTATAACAACATTGTCAGGTGGCTGGTCAAGCACGGGTACTCCGATGACGAAATTGGCAAGATTGTTGGCGGAAACGTGTTAAGAGTACTGGAAGAAGTGTGGTACTAGCTCTCCAATAACTTAGCACATCATTATGATAGTTTGCTCTAAGGTATATGGAGAGAAAGTATCTGCTCAGAATGGAGGCAGATTTTGGATACCGAAAAATTGAAAGCTTCAATCATAGACGAAATAGATTCTCGCCGTGAGCAACTTACTGAACTGAGCCTGAAAATCCACTCTAACCCCGAGCTAGGTTTTCATGAGGTCAAGGCAGCCGCCTGGTTAACTCAGTATCTGGAGGAAAATGGTTTCTCTACAGAAAGGGGTATCTGCCAACTACCGACTGCTTTCAAAGGGACCTACGGGATGGGGAAACCAGCTATCGCAATTCTGGCTGAGTATGATGCCCTACCTGCCCTTGGTCACGGCTGTGGTCATAACTTAATATGTACCGCCGCCGTTGGTGCAGGAGTAGCTTCTAAGTCAGCTGTTGACCGGTTCGGGGGCAGTGTTGTTGTTATCGGGACGCCGGCTGAGGAGATGTACGCAGGCAAGGCAATAATGATTGACAGGGGGGCTTTCAGGGATGTGGACACGGCGATGATGATTCATCCAAGGTATGAAGATACAGCTACTGCCAAATCACTCGCCATGCAGGGTCTTGATATCGAATTTTTTGGCAAAGCGGTCCAT
>JBHIFE010000110.1:0-4319 GCA_046760985.1 Dehalococcoidales bacterium | reverse complement strand
AATATTGTAAGAGAGGCTTCGCCTCTCTTTAACTCTCCTGTAGTACCTGTTCCAGACGTGGGGAAGTGATTTTAGAGGGGGTGAAGCCCCTTTCTTTCCTTCACTCCCCCTTCCCCTTATCAAGGGGATGGGGGACAAAGGGGGATGGGGTTACCGAATGAAAACTTAGAATATAAAGTTAGTAAAAATCCCAAGAGTGCTCTACTTATTGACAGCCAAATTTTCATTATGGTAAGCTATCTCACCGTTAATATAACTTACAGGAATATAAAGTAATGAACTTTACTCATTATCGAGTGGAGAGAACTAAATTCGTCTTTACCATGCGCACTGAGGTGCGCTTGGGGGGCTTTTAATATGCGTATTTATTAAATATCCTTGGTTGAGTAGTCTTAGAAGTGCCTCCCAGGCGGGAGGTATTTTGTTATGTAAGGAAGACCTAAATATGTTTGAGGGTAGTGAAGCAAAAAAGGTTAATGAGATGTCAACAGACGGCTGGGATACAATTCCTAAACTTATCAGACACAATTATGAAAAGTGGAGCCAGCAGACCGCCATGTGTATGAAAAACTTCGGCGTCTGGCAGCGGTACAGCTGGGCGGAGTATTACGAAAACGTAAAATACTTTTCGTTAGGATTGATAAGTCTTGGGCTGGAACCGAGTGACGTGGTTTGTATTATCGGGGATAATGAACCGGAATGGTTTTGGGGAGAGTTTGCCACTCAAGCTGCCGGTGGTATTGTCACCGGGATATTCGTTGACTCCATTCCATCTGAGGTAAAATACATCGCCGAGCATTCCGGCGCCAAATTTGCCATAGTTAATGACCAAGAGCAAACTGATAAATTCCTTGAAATCAAGGATGAATTACCCTCACTGAAGAAAGTTATTTACTGGGACCCCAAGGGGCTGAGGAATTACGATGACCCCATACTTATTTCCTTCTCTGAGGTAATAAAGCTAGGCAAAGAATATGAGAAAACGCACCCTGGCTTGTTTGAGCAGAATGTGGAAAAGAGCAAGGAAGATGACGTTGCCTTTATTTACTATACCTCAGGGACTACTGGCTTACCTAAGGGAGCTTGTCTTACCCACCAAGCTTTAATAAATACCGCCCGGGCGTTTATCGACCGCTATCCATTAGATGAGAACGATGATTTGATTTCTAACTTCCCGGCAGCTTGGGTGGGAGATAGCTTTTTCGCTACCATTCCCCATTTACTCAGCGGGGCAAGGCTAAACTTCCCTGAGGAGCCGGAAACCATAGCCGAGGATACCCGAGAAGTCGGACCCAACTTTGTAATATACGGACCCCGACAATGGGAAAGCCTAGTCAGTGAAATTCAGGTAAAGATGATCGATGCCAATCCGCTAAAACGCTTCGTCTATAACCTATTCTTGCCGATAGGCTACAAAATCGCCGATATCAAATTCCAGGGTAAAAAGCCGAATCTGTTCTGGCGGATTCTGGGCGGAATTGCTTATTTATTCTTGTTCAGAGCATTAAGAGACCAGCTCGGGTTAAGTAAAGTCCGGTTTGCTGTCACTGGAAGCTCGGTATTAAGTCTGGATACCTTTCGGCTAATCCATGCCATAGGTATTGAGTTGAGACAGAATTATGGTAGCACCGAAGCTGGTTTTATCTCCTCCCACGGTAAGGGGGAAATCAAATTTGAGAGCGTGGGGCGACCAGCACTTGGCACCGAGGTCAGGATAACCGACGAGGGAGAACTCATGGTTAGAAGTAATTGCCTGTTTAATGGCTACCACAAGGATTCCAAGAAAACCATGGAAACCTTAGTAGATGGTTGGTGCCGCACTGGTGATGCCGTCAATATTGATGAGAGTGGACACTTGCTATTCATCGACCGGCTGGAGCATATGGGGCAGTTGAGTTCCGGAATCAAATATGCCCCCCAGTATGTTGAAGGCAGGCTGAGATTCAGTCCATATATTAAAGATGCCATGGTCATCGGAGGTAAGGATAAAGACTTCGTCTCAGCAATATTAAACATAGATTTTGCTATGGTAGGCAAGTGGGCAGAACGTAACCACATCCCCTACACTACCTTTGTTGACCTGTCCCAGAAAGAAGAGGTTGCCAATTTAGTGCAGAAGGATCTGCTTCGGGTGAACAGCTATTTGCCCGAACCAGCCAGAGTTAAGAGATTTGTCCTGTTACACAAAGAATTTGACGCTGATGAGGCTGAACTTACCCGAACCAGAAAACTAAGACGGGAATTTATGGAGGAACGTTACCGAGATTTAATTGAGGCAATATATAAAGATGGGGAGGAGATAAAGGTTAAAGCCCCGGTAACCTATAGAGACGGTAGAAAGGGGGTAGTAACCACCAGCATCAAGATAAGAAACATCTAGAAAGGGCATAGTAGTAAGTGGCTGAGTTACTTCAGTTGGTGATTACCGGACTAGCAGTGGGCATGGTTTATGCCTTAATTGCTTTGGGTTTCGTCGTTGTCTGGAAATCCAGCAGCGTCGCCAATCTAGCCCTCGGTCAGCTAGTACTACTCTCTTCCTGGTTTACTTATGGGATGCTGGTTCAGGCTAAACTTCCTCTCTGGATTGCTTTTCCCCTGGTTATTCTCTTTGCTTTAGCTCTGGGCTGGGTAATTGAGAGATTCGCACTGCGTCCTCTCATCGCCCAGCCTATTCTGTCCCTAATCACCGTAACGCTGGGGGTTGCTTACTTTGTTGAGGGGATAGTAACTTTCATCTGGCCCTGGAGTGTGGATGCATTGCCACGGCTATTTCCAACTCAACCCATCCGCATTGGTGCCGCGGTAGTTTCTCAAGAATATATCTGGGTAGCCAGTATTTGCCTCGTTGTATTTGGTCTTTTAACCTTATTCTACCGCTACCATAAGATGGGTATTGCTATGAGGGCAACCGCTGATGACCAGATGGCAGTTCAAGCCTGCGGTATTCCAGTGACCAGAATTTTCTCTAGGTCATGGATGTTCGCCTGTATCGTCGCTGCTATCGGTGGTATTTTAATCTCCAGCATCGGTGGCATTACCTATGGTTTGGTTGAAACCGGACTTAAGGCTTTCTCTGTGGTGATACTCGGTGGGCTTGACTCCTTTGTTGGTGCTGTTATCGCCGGACCAATAATCGGGCTTTGCGAGAGCCTTGGTGGCGGCTACCTTACTCCCTTTATCTGGGCTGGAGTCAAGGACATCATTCCCTTCATCATCATCATAATTGTCATGCTGATTAAGCCTTACGGGCTGTTTGGTGAGGTCCGTATAGAGAGGATATAGCAAATGAGTTTACCGAGTGGAACCCGAAATTATACTTATGCTCAAGATATGGCTATTCTGCGAACCAAGACCCACTGGGTATTACTTGTTGGCTTTTTGGTTCTCCTGTTTACTGCCCCATTGTATTTGGGTGGCTATTGGCTGGGCGTGGCTAATTTGATTGGCATCACCCTAATCGCCGCTACCGGGTTGAACATCCTGATTGGATATTGCGGACAATTATCTATTGGTCATGCTGGCTTTATTGCTGTTGGTGCTTATACCTCAGCCATTTTAACTAACCGGCTGGAGCTTCCCTTCCTAGTCGGACTAATCTGTGCTGGATTTACCGCTGGGCTTATCGGGCTTATCTTTGGCATACCCTCAGTGCGGGTCAAGGGCTTTTATCTGGCAATTACCACCATTGCCGCCCAGTTCATCATTATCTGGGTTATTAACCACTGGTCAGAGGTAACTGGCGGCTTTATTGGTATAAAGGTACCTTACGCCTCCATTGGTGGATTTGTCTTTAGGAGCGAGGCAAGCCAGTTTTATCTCATTATGACCATCGCCGCTCTCTGCACTTTCTTTGCCAAGAACCTGGCGAGAACGAGAGTGGGTAGAGCCTTTGTTGCCATTCGGGATAATGACCTAGCCGCTGAGGTAATGGGCATTAATCTCTTTTACTATAAGCTGCTCGCCTTCTTTATTGGCTGCTTCCTAGCCGGGATAGCTGGCTCTCTACTGGCTCACTGGATTGGTTTTATGAATGCTGAGCACTTTACCCTGACTGAGTCCATACTTTACATCGGGATGATAATTATCGGTGGTCTGGGCACTACCCTGGGTCCTATTCTGGGGGCAGTGTTTATCCGCCTTCTCCAGCAAGTGCTAACCGTAGCCGTTGTTCCTTTTCTGGAGAGTACCTTCACCGCATTACCTGCCGGATTTGCCACTGGCATAGCACCAATGCTATTCGGTTTAGTAATCGTTCTGTTTCTGATACTTGAGCCGAGGGGGCTTGCTCACCGCTGGGCACTGCTTAAGTCCGCCTATCG
>JBHIFE010000109.1:0-4326 GCA_046760985.1 Dehalococcoidales bacterium | reverse complement strand
ATTAAATATAGTATTGATAGGAGCTTATATATTAATTTCAGTATCAAACCTCAAAGCAGTGTCCAACAGCAGTTAAAAAATGAAAGATTTTCGGGCATTACTCCTAATCCCAGGCTCAAGCGAGTAATGTAAGAGATTTTTCTACCTCACCCCTTTATCCCCCTCTCCTTCAAAGGAGAGGGGGAGGGTATTTAAAAGAAGGGCTGACGCCCCTCTTAGACACCCTAATAGCTTAATCTTTTTCAGAGGAGAGTCAAAGAGAGGCGAAGCCTCTCTTACCTATAATTCCCCCTCTCTTAGTAAGGGAGGGGGATAAAGGGGGAGGGTTAACAAATACCTCATTTATTACTCTATCTGGAACAACGGTGATATAATTGAGGTGAAATCTAGCCCGTGACTATCATGGAAAAGCTTGAATCTGGAGCCAAGAAATTGGGGCTGCAGCTAAGCTACCAGCAGCTTGAGCAGTTTCAAGTCTATTATCAGGAGTTGATAGACTGGAACCAGCGGATGAACCTTACCGCAATCACCGATTATGAGGAGGTGCAAATAAAGCACTTCCTTGATTCACTCACCGTGGTGCTGGCTCTGGAGCAACCAATAGGTAGCATGAGCTTAATTGATGTCGGCACCGGGGCAGGTATACCCGGGATACCACTTAAAATTCTATTGCCTGAGATTAAGCTGGTACTACTTGACGCCACGGCTAAAAAAGCTGCCTTTTTACATCACATGAAAGACAAGCTGGAACTGAACAGTATTGAAATTGTGGTTGGTCGGGCTGAGGACTTTGCCCATAAAACTCAATACCGGGAGAAGTTTGAGCTGGTGCTTTCTCGAGCCGTGGCTCGCCTACCTACCACTGTTGAATTAACCTTACCCTTTTGCGCTATTGGTGGTAGCTTTATTGCTCAGAAAAAGGGGGTCATTGACCCAGAGGTAAGCCAGGCAACCAGAGCGATTAGCCTCTTGGGCGGGAACTTGCGCGAGATGAAAAGGATAGACCTGGAGGAATTTGCCGAGGAGCGCTGGTTAGTAATCATTGACAAGGTATTGCCAACACCACAACAATACCCCCGCCGCCCGGGCATACCTGAGAAAAGACCGCTTCTTGATAAACACTCTAAACAATAGTAAAATATCTAGAAGAATTACGGGACTTATGGGAGAGCGAGGAGAAGAACATGGAAACCGGGACATGGAAGGTTAAAACTGGACTGGCGCAGATGCTTAAAGGCGGCGTGATTATGGATGTCGTCAACGCCGAGCAGGCGAAGATTGCCGAGGAGGCTGGCGCCTGTGCGGTGATGGCACTGGAGAGAGTCCCGGCTGATATCCGGGCTGCCGGTGGTGTGGCTCGTATGGCTGACCCAGCGATTATTGAAGCCATTATGAAGGCGGTTTCTATACCAGTAATGGCTAAATGCCGGATTGGGCACTTCGTGGAGGCTCAAGCTCTGCAAGCCCTTGGCGTAGATTACATAGATGAATCTGAGGTGCTTACCCCGGCTGATGAAAGCCACCATATCTGGAAGCATGACTTTAAGGTTCCCTTTGTCTGTGGCTGCCGTGACCTGGGTGAAGCCTTGCGCCGCATCGGTGAGGGGGCGGCGATGATTAGGACTAAAGGTGAAGCTGGCACGGGCAACATTGTGGAAGCGGTCAGGCATATGCGGGCAGTAATGGATGGCATCCGGCAACTGGTAGATACGCCTCAGGATGAGCTGATGGCACGGGCTAAAGAGATGGGGGCTCCGTTTGAACTGGTAGCTGAGATACACAAAACCGGAAAACTGCCGGTGGTAAACTTTGCTGCTGGTGGTGTGGCTACCCCAGCCGATGCCGCCTTAATGATGCAGCTAGGCGCTGATGGAGTCTTTGTCGGCTCAGGCATATTTAAATCCAGCAACCCACCGGTTAGAGCTCAGGCGATTGTCAAGGCGACCACCCATTTTAATGACCCTGAGATTATTGCTGAGGTCTCCAAGAACCTGGGAGAAGCTATGTCCGGGCTGGACATAAAGCAAATCCCGACCGAGGAACTGCTAGCACCGAGAGGATGGTAGCATGAAGATTGGCGTCCTTGCCTCGCAAGGAGCCTTTGTTGAGCATATCGCGGTATTGCGCCAACTGGGAGTAGAGGCTGTGCCCGTCCGCTTACCTCAAGAACTTACGGGGCTGGACGGGCTAATCATTCCCGGAGGTGAGAGCACGTCTATTAGTCGGTTGATGCTGGATTATAACCTTGTGAGCAAGATAAAAAATCTAGCCAAGGACGGGCTGCCAATATTTGGTACCTGTGCCGGCATGATACTCCTGGCTAAGAAGAATTCCGATTCTTACCCGGAACCATTGGGGCTAATGGACATAATCGTCAGGCGCAATGCCTTTGGTCGGCAGAGGGAGAGCTTTGAAGCGGAACTCCTGATACCGGTGCTGGGGGAAAAGCTCTTTCCCGGGGTATTCATTCGCGCTCCGGTAATTGAGCGGATAAATGGTGAGGTAGAAATACTAGCCAAGTTAGCTGATGGCACCAAGGTTGCTGCCAGACAAGGTAAGCTACTGGCTACGGCTTTTCACCCCGAGTTGACTGATGACTTGAGATTTCACCAGTATTTTTTAGATATTGTAGCTGGACATCGCTGAAATTCAGGAGGGGCTTTTGCAAAAGGTAATCACTGATGACATGGATGCTCTGCTTGACATCCTGCCGCCACACATTCACCAGCCATTACGTCAACAGAAGGATCTCAGTGAACTGCTGGAAGTGGTCTTGGACCTCGGGCGCCCCCCGGAGGCTCGTTTTCCCCAGCGAGAAGTAGTGCTTGACCCTAAGGAAGTTGATGAAACTGACATTGATTACGTCGTCTCCCGCATCGGCAGCTTTGGCGACGACAATCGGGCTGGGATTGAGCGGACTTTACACCGTATCTCTGCCATTCGCAATCGTAAGGGTCGGATCGTCGGGCTTACCTGTCGGGTGGGCAGGGCGGTCTTCGGTACCATAAAGGTTATTGAAGACCTTGTTGAGTCGGGCAAGAGCGTTATGCTCTTGGGTCGCCCCGGGGTGGGTAAGACAACAATGCTGCGCGAGGTAGCCCGCGTGCTTGCTGACGACCTCAATAAACGGGTCATCATTGTAGATACCTCAAATGAAATTGCCGGCGATGGAGATATTCCCCACCCGGCTATTGGACACGCCCGGCGGATGCAGGTAACCACACCCACTCAGCAACATGCGGTGATGATTGAAGCGGTGGAAAACCATATGCCTGAAGTGATTGTTATTGACGAAATTGGCACTGAGCTTGAAGCTCGGGCGGCTCGAACTATTGCTGAGCGTGGGGTTCAGCTGGTCGGTACTGCTCACGGTAACACTCTAGAAAACCTGATGATAAATCCGACACTGGCTGACCTCGTCGGTGGCATTCAATCGGTAACTCTGGGTGATGAAGAGGCAAGGCGAAGAAGGACACAGAAGTCCATATTAGAGCGTATGTCACCCCCTACCTTTGATATTGTGGTTGAAATTCAGGATTGGGACAAGGTGGCTATCCATCCTGACGTTGGCGAGGCGGTTGATGCTATCCTGCGCGGTCAACTAACCGCTACCGAGATTCGCTGGCTAGATGAGAATGGGGAGGTCAGGGTAGAGAAACCGGTTACTGCGGTCAAGAAGGTTAAAGGCAAGCCACCGATTGAGGGTGATCAACACCGACTTTACCTCTTCGGGGTGAATCGGGCACGGCTGGAGCAGATGGCAAAAGAGATGAATTTAAAACTAGATGTAGTTGATAACCTAAATGAGGCTAACCTATTTATAACCTCCAGAAATTACTATCGGCGAAAGCCACAGAAGGTCAGGGATGCGGAAGCAGCTAACTTGCCCATCTATGTCCTTAAAAGTAATACCCCACCTCAAATTAGACAGATGCTGCATAATATCTATCCAATGGTTAGCCCGGATAAGAGAGACTCCTTTAAACTTGCCCTTGAGGAAGCGGAGGCAGCCGTAGAACAGGTAAAGAGTGGTCAGGAAGTAGTTGAGCTCAGTCCCCAGAGTGCTTATATCCGCCGCTTGCAGCACTTGATTGCTGAAAGAAACGCCCTACTCTCACAAAGCCTGGGCAAAGACCCCAACCGAAGAGTCAGGATTTATAAGGAGTAAAGAAAAAAGTCAATGAAAACACTTGACAAAATACACGGAAACGTGTATAATTGTGACGTAGGTAGGTAGCATAGAATGCAGGAAACAGCAGTAGTATTCCGTGAACTGGCAAAGAACATACCTTCCACAACATACGGCACTTTTGCTCTTTACCGGTA
>JBHIFE010000108.1:0-4374 GCA_046760985.1 Dehalococcoidales bacterium | reverse complement strand
CCTGAGATAGTTTCAGCGGTTTCGTCAGCCATCGATGATAGGCTTGCTCAGGCTTTAAGCCAACCAGAAAAATCACAGCGGGAGCAAGCACTTTCCGAATTAAAGGAAGAGCTTGTGAGGAGTTTGGAGGAGGCATACTCTAAAGAAGATATACTTTCTGCCTTTGAAGTTAGGGTTAGGGCTGAGGTAAGAGCTAACATCCTTAAAGGACAGCGTATCAATGGTCGCGGTCTGACTGAGGTTCGCCCCATTAGTTGTGAAGTGGGACTTTTGCCTCGAACCCATGGCTCAGCCCTGTTTACCAGAGGGCAAACACAGGTGCTGACAATCACTACCTTGGGCTCTACCCGCCAAGAGCAGCAGCTTGACGGATTAGGTATAGAGGAGACTAAACGCTTCATTCACCATTATAATTTTCCTCCCTTCTCCGGCGGCGAGGTGAAGCGTTTGGGTTCGCCCAGTCGCCGTGAAATTGGGCATGGTGCTCTAGCCGAACGAGCCCTGTTACCGGTGCTACCCAGCGATGAGGATTTTCCTTATACTATTCGTCTTGTTTCGGAGGTGCTGAGCTCCAGTGGTAGCACGTCTATGGCTAGTGTTTGTGCTGGCAGCCTATCCCTAATGGATGCCGGCATACCGATAAAGAGGGCAGTAGCCGGGATAGCTATGGGCTTAGTCACCGGTGACAATGGTGATTATGCTATTCTAACTGATATTGAGGGCTTTGAGGATGCTTATGGCGATATGGACTTTAAGATAGCTGGAACCAGTAAGGGCATTACGGCGCTACAAATGGATATTAAGCTCAAGGGTGTCAGCCTGGAAATTCTGGAAAAGATAATAAAGCAAAGCATAGAGGCTCGCCTGTTTATTCTGGACAAAATGCAGCAAACTATTAGTTCCAGCCGACCTGAGATCAGTCGCTACGCACCACGAATGTATAAAATAATCATTGACCCGAATAAGATTGGCAGTGTCATTGGCACTGGTGGCAAAACAATCAGGTCAATTATTGATGAAACTAAGACAACTATTGATATTAGTAATGATGGCACAGTGCTTATCGGCTCACCCGATGCCGAAGCTGCTCGCCGAGCCATTGAAATCATTGAAGGTCTAACCAAAGAGGCAAAGGTTGGTGATATTTATACTGGAAAAGTAACGCGGATACTGGACTTCGGTGCTATGGTAGAAATTCTCCCGGGTAAAGAAGGTCTGGTTCACATTAGTGAGCTGGCTGACTACCGGGTAGGCAGAGTTGAAGATGTAGTTAGGGTGGGCGATGAGGTTATGGTTAAAGTAATTGGCATTGATAATCTGGGTAGGATAAATCTGTCACGCCGAGCTGTGTTTGAAAAGCTTTCTCGGTTACCCGGAGCTAGGGTGGAAGATTCACTATTTACCGGTCGCTCTTTTCGGAGAGGTGGGGACCGTTCCCCCCACCGCCACTACCCATCTAGGGGTAAGCTACGTTCCCCCGGCAAAGATCGCTGAAAAAATCCCCCCGCTTCAGCACTGATTAAAAGGGGTTAACTTATGAAGCCAATAAGAGTAGTAGTTCAAGGTGCATCAGGTAGAATGGGACAAGAGGTGATTAAAGCTTTATGCCATGAATCTGGAATAGAGTTAGTCGGTGCTGTAGACCTAAAGGTGGCTGGGGATTACCTGACTCTACCTGATGGCTCGGCTACAATACCTTTTTCTTCCAATTTGGACTATATTCTCACTAATTGCCAGCCTGATGTGCTGGTAGATTTTACCAGTGCTCAGGCTACCATGCGAGCAGTGCGTATCGCGGCTAAGCGGGGGGTTAACCTGGTGATAGGAACCACCGGATTAACTGCTGAAGACCTTAATGAAATTGACCGTCTGGCTGTAGCTCATAAAGTTGGTGCGGTGGTGGCGCCAAATTTTGCTCTCGGTGCGGTGCTAATGATGCACCTAGCCAAGATAGCCGGCAAGTACCTTGATTATGCCGAGATTATAGAGCTGCATCACCACCAGAAAGCTGATGCTCCTTCAGGAACCGCTCTTTCTACTGCCAGAGCAATGGCAGCAGCTAGGGGTAAACCGTTTCTCCAGCCGCTAGAGCAAAAGGAAACCCCAGATAGTCGGAAGAAGCAGGTTGAAGGGGTGACTATTCATAGCGTACGCTTACCCGGTCTTCTGGCGCACCAAGAGGTACTCCTGGGCGGAGCGGGGCAAACACTGAGCATACGCCATGATACCATTAGCCGGGAATGCTATATGCCTGGTGTTATACTAGCCATTAAGGAAGTGGTTAAACGTAAAGGACTAATCTACGGTTTAGATACTTTGCTTGGTTTATGAGGGAACAATGAAAGAGTATGAAGTAGCTATTGTTGGTGCTACTGGTCTTGTTGGACAGGAGTTCATCAAGGTACTGGTGCAACGTAATTTCCCGATGAGTTCAATTCATCTTTTTGCCTCAGACCGTTCCGCAGGCAAGAGGTTGGTTGTCGAACAACAGGAGATTGAAGTCAAGGAGACTGCTCCGGAGTCCTTCCAAGGAGTAGATATTGCGCTCTTCTCAGCTGGAGCTGAGATTAGCCGTCACTTCTCACCTATAGCGGCACAATCAGGAGCGGTGGTTATTGATAATAGCTCGGCGTTTAGAATGATGCCTGATGTTCCGCTGGTAGTGCCTGAGGTCAATCCGGAAGACATAAAATGGCACAAGGGGATTATAGCTAATCCAAATTGCTCTACCATTCAAATGGTAGTGGCTCTATATCCGCTACATAAGGTTAACCCCATCAAGCGCATTATTGTAGATACCTACCAGTCGGTATCAGGTACTGGCGCCGCCGCTATTGAGGAACTGACCGTGCAAACCAAACAAGTGCTGGAAGGACAGACTACCATCCCTCATGTTTACCCTCACCAGATAGCTTTTAATGTGCTACCAGAGATAGATGTTTTTCTGGACGATGGCTACACTAAAGAAGAATGGAAGATGGTTGAGGAAACCAAGAAGATAATGCACGCTAATGATATAGCTATTTCGGCTACCTGTGTGCGAGTTCCGGTATTTAGTGGACACAGTGAGGCAATCCATGCGGAATTTTCTCATCCCATGCTTCCTGATGAGGCGGAGCGCATCCTTGCCCAAGCTCCAGGAGTCAAAGTGCTAGATGACACGGCTATCAGCCTTTACCCTCATCCTTGGTCAGTAGCTGGTTCTGATGAAGTTTTTGTTGGGCGTATTCGGCGGGATGCTTCGCATCCCAATGGTCTAGCGATGTGGGTTGTCGCTGATAACCTGCGCAAGGGGGCTGCTCTGAACGCAGTCCAGATTGCTGAAGAGATGATTAAAAGGGAATGGATAATTCCGCAGGGGTAGGAAAATGAAGAAACTGGGAAGATTACTAACAGCAATGGTAACCCCGTTTAATGAGGAAGGGGAGGTTGATTACGAGCAAGCCAAGAAGCTGGCTTCAGCCCTGCTTGATTCAGGGAGTGAAGGCTTGCTAGTTGTGGGCACAACGGGAGAGTCTCCCACCCTTATCCGAGCCGAGGAGTATCGCCTTTTCCGTGAGGTGAAATCGGTCGTCGGCGAGCGGGGCTCAGTAATCGCTGGTACCGGTAGTAACAGTACTCACGAGGCTTTGGAGGCGACCAAAGAGGCGGAGAAAATCGGAGTGGATGCCTGCCTATTGGTAGTCCCTTACTACAATAAACCTACTCAAGAAGGCTTATACCAACACTTCAAGACTGTGGCTCAGAGCACTAGCTTGCCCTGTATTCTGTATAATGTGCCGTCGCGCACTGTGGTTAGTCTCTCTGCCGATACGGTTATCCAACTAAGCCAAATAGACAACATCATCGGGATAAAGGAAGCCAGTGGTAATCTAGACCAAGTGGCTAAGATTATCAGTGGCACTAAGCAAGGTTTCCTTGTCTGGAGTGGCAATGATAGCGACACTCTACCGATACTAGCCCTGGGCGGCTATGGTGTCATCAGCATTGCCTCACATCTGGTTGGTAACCAGATCAGGCAAATGATTGATAGTTTTCTTAGTGGTAAGCTTGATGAAGCGGCTAGTATTCACCGCCAGCTTTTGCCTCTGGTTAATGCGTTGTTTATTGTCTCTAATCCTATCCCGGTAAAGTATGCCCTTAACCATGTTGGTTTCAATGTAGGTAAGCCACGCATGCCCCTTACCGAGCCTGATGAAAAATCAGCCGCTATCATCAGAGACACCTTGAAAAGCTACAAGATTGACCTGCCTATTTAAGTAGGGGAGTTGAGGAGGAAAATTAAAGGGGGGCGAAGCCTCCCTTCTTTTTACTTCTCTCTCCCCTATAAGATAGGCATCTTCATGATGGTTTGCTCTCGTCTCATTCCCACCG
>JBHIFE010000107.1:0-4376 GCA_046760985.1 Dehalococcoidales bacterium | reverse complement strand
GGTAATAACTATCTGGCGATTGGCATTGTGTAGCTCGTTAAAAGTATGGAAAAAGCTTTCCTCGGTCTGTTCTTTACCAATGATAAAATGGATGTCGTCAATTAATAACATACCAGCGCTTCTGTATTTTTTCTGGAATTCATCGGTTTTCTTCTCTCGGATAGCGTTTACGAACTCGTTAGTAAATTGCTCAGCGCTAACACAAATCACCTTAATATGGTTAGCTAGAGCCACGTGACCGATAGCATGCAAGAGATGGGTCTTGCCCAAGCCCACTCCTCCGTATATGAATAGTGGATTATAGCTATATCCTGGATTCTGGGCTACCACTTGGGCAGCCACATAGGCTAAGCGGTTACAGTGACCCACAGTGAAGGAATCAAAGACATAATTTGGTTTGAATCTCGGGGAGTCTGTTTGTGTGGCGGGAGAGGTTTTCCATTCAACACCGCCTACGCTTTCTGAATTTTTATACCTGCCATCTACTTGGAAAGCGACCTTGATGTCGGGAGAGGAGGTGAGGCTAATAAGCGTCTTTTCAATTAAAGAGCGCTGGTTCTTGTCTAAATATTCGGCAACAAAAGTGTTGGGTACACTGACCACAAAGTGGTTATCTTCATAGTTTAACCCAGCAGTTTTCTCTAGCCAGGTTCGGTAGTTTGGCTTACTGACCTGAATTTGCAATTCGCCTAAGGCAGCATCCCAGATTTCTCTTGCTGACCTAGCTCCCATTTTCCCTTTCTTACTATCGTTTGACTTGATTTATCCTGAAAATCCCTTTAAAAGGGACAAAATTTCCCCTTTAGGCACAAATTTACCCCTTGCGCTAGGAACTTGTCAGTGGAAAGCTCCTGATTTAAGGATGGGTTTAATTGTTGACAACCACTAGAATAATGCTATGTCTTTTTCTTGGCAAGGTTTTTGTCGGTTATCATTGGGCATTTTCAATCCCTCTTTTCCCTTAGTAAGTCCATCGGACTTTCTTTTTTGTTTAAATTTTAACCGATAAATACAAAAACGGCTGGTTGTTACAAAAATTTTTTGATGTTAGAATTTGGTGCTAGGAGACCTAAATGCGAATCGTTTTCATGGGCACGCCTGAATTTGCCGTCCCTTCTCTGGAGCAACTTATTCTTAAGCAATATCAGGTCGTTGCTGTTTACACCCAGCCAGATAAACCAGCAGGGAGGGGGCGTTCTCTGGTTGCTCCGCCGGTGAAGAAGGCGGCGCTAGCCCGGAAGTTACCCGTGGTGCAGCCGGTCAGCTTAAAGAAGGCAGAGGTGGTGGCGCAACTGGCTGACTTTCACCCTGATGTTATAGTGGTGGCTGCCTTTGGTCAAATTCTGCCACAGTCAGTCTTAGACATCCCTAGCTATGGATGTATTAATATTCATCCCTCACTGCTACCTAGATTTAGGGGTGCCTCACCGGTGGCAGCAGCTATCCTGGCGGGAGATGAATTTACCGGGGTTAGTATTATGCTGATGGATAGCGGCTTGGATACCGGACCGATACTAGCCCAAGCATCGGTTCCTATTTCTCCACACGATACCACCGGCTCACTTACCGATAAGCTGTCCCTGGTAGCGCCTCAGCTACTCCAGGAAGTTTTGCTTCGCTGGGTAAAGGGTGAAATTACTCCCCAACCTCAGAATGAAGCTGAGGCTACCTACTCTGGCACCATCACCAAGGAGGAAGGGAAGATTGATTGGCACCTATCAGCTATAGATATATGGCGACGAGTACGTGCCTTTCAGCCCTGGCCCGGCTGTTACACCCGATGGCAGGGGAAGCGACTTGAAATTATTGAGGCGGTGCCTCTACCCGGGGAGGTAACCTTTGAGGTAGGACGGGTTGTAGCCGTAAACAAGGAGGGAGCTGCATTTGGTGTTAATACTGGGGACGGGATTTTAGGTGTATTGAAAGTTCAACTTGAGGGGAGACGAGCTATGCCCGCCGTCGAGTTTTTGAGAGGGCAGAGACAGTTCTTTGGGGCAGTACTACCTTCAGCTAAGGCGTAATTGTGCTAAAATGATATTCTCAAAAGGAGGTTACTTTGTCTTTACCTAAGAATCTTAGCCAGTTTGACACCCTGGTAAATATTGTGGCTAAGTTGCGAGCTCCTGATGGTTGCCCCTGGGACAGGGAGCAGACCCATTCTTCCTTGCGGGAAAGTCTGCTGGAGGAGTGCTACGAGGTATTGGAGGCTCTGGATGAGGGAGATTCAGAAAAGCTAAGCTATGAATTAGGTGACCTGCTGATGCAGGTTGTTCTCCACGCTCAGATCGCTAGTGAAGCCGGCGAATTTGAGCTGAAGGACGTAATAAAAAGCATCAATACCAAGCTAATTAACCGCCATCCCCACGTCTTTGGCTCGGCGAAGGCAAAGGATGCCAAGGAAGTGCTGCATAACTGGGAGGCTCTCAAGAAAGGGGAGAGGGAAAGCGAAGCTTCTATGCTGGACGATGTGCCCAAGCAAATGCCAGCGTTAAGTTATAGTCAGGAAATTCAAAGTCGGGTGGCTCGGGTCGGCTTTGACTGGAAGGATATTAATGGCATTGTAGGCAAGCTGGCGGAGGAGGTTAACGAGCTTAAGCAGGTGGAAGGTAAAGAAAAGATAGCCGGTGAGTTTGGCGACTTGCTCTTTACTCTGGTTAATATTGCTCGCCGGCTGGGGGTTGACACCGAATCGGCACTGAGGGAAGCCAATAAGCGGTTCTACCGTCGCTTCGCCTATATGGAGAAAGTCTGCCATAAGCGCGGAGTAAACTTCGCCGGGCTATCCTTTGACGAACAGAATGCACTTTGGGAAGAAGCGAAGAAAAAGGTAAAATAGACTGGTCGGGGCGAGAGGATTTGAACCTCCGACCTCAGCGTCCCGAACGCTGCGCGCTAACCGGACTGCGCTACGCCCCGACAGCATTATTATAGTCGGATTTGACCTCTTCGGCAACAATCTCCCTTGAGGGGATAGACGCAATAAGGAGAGTCAAAGAGAGGCGAAACCTCCAAATATGCTTACAGGGAGTTTTAGAAGGACGAAGTCCCTCTAACCAAACCTTCCCTCTTCCCCTTACCAAGGGAAAGGGGGATAAAGGGGGATGGGGTTACTAAAAATATGAAATACTGCATTCTAATAATTGATGGTGCCTCCGGCTTGCCCCTACCTGAACGAGGTGGCAAGACCTGTCTGGAACTGGCTCATACCCCCAATCTGGATGCCATGGTGCCAGAAGGCGTTCTGGGGCTGGTCCGCACCGTACCACTGGGGATGGAACCGAGCAGTGCTTGTGCCTGTATGTCAGTGCTTGGTTACGACCCCAAGGTCTATTACCGTGGTCGGGCGGCTATTGAAGCCAGGAGCATGGGCATTACCATTGATGATAGGGATGTTGTTTTTCGCTGCAATCTGGTGGCTATTCGTGACGGAAAGATGTGGAGCTATAGCTCGGGTTACATTAGCACCAATGAGGCTCAAGCCCTTATCGCTGCGTTAAATGAAAGCCTCGGCAGCGATGAAATACACTTTTACCTTGGGGTCAGCTACCGGCACATCTTAAAGCTCAAAGGGCATGAGGATACCCTCTCAGCCAATTGCACTCCACCGCATGATATTCCGGGTAAGCCCATTGCTGACTTTCTTCCCAGCGGTTCGGGGAGCCAGCTACTCAGAGACCTGATGGCACGCTCGGAGGTGGTGCTGCGGGAACACCCAGTTAACCTAGAGCGGAAAGCTCGCGGTGATATACCAGCTACCATGGTCTGGCTTTTTTGGGGTAGTGGTAAGTTGCCCGATGTGCCGACTTTCAAGCAAATTTATGGTCTCAATGCGGCGATGACCTCCGGAGTTGACCTTCTTCGTGGCTTAGCCCGAATGGCGGGGATGGATGTCTTGGAGATAGCCGGGGTGACTGACGGTCAGGATAATGACTACACTGCTCAGGCGGTTGGTGCACTTAAGGCGCTTGAGGGGCATGATTTAGTGGTTATTCATATTGAAGCGCCGGATGAGGCGGCGCACGACGCCTCAATTGACAATAAAGTAGAGGCTATCCAGAGAATAGACAGTGAGGTTGTCAGCCGGCTCCGCTCCTGGGGGAAGGATCTTCGCCTCTTGATTATGCCTGACCACCCCACCCCCATTCCCGTGCGAACCCACACCTCTGACCCGGTGCCATTTCTGCTCTGGGGACCCGGGTTTACCCCTAACCGGGCAAGGAGATTTACCGAGGCTGAGGCAAAAAACACTGGTTTTTTTATTGAGGAAGGATATAAAATAATGGAGAGGTTATTAGGTGAGGTTGAACAATAAATGGCTCTAATTGTTCAAAAATATGGCGGCTCATCGGTGGCGGATGCCGAGAAAATTAGGAATG
>JBHIFE010000106.1:0-4429 GCA_046760985.1 Dehalococcoidales bacterium | reverse complement strand
CGGTGAGGACAGCGTACGCTTCGTTTATCTCTTTCATTCGTTCTACAGCTTCAGCGTCGCCCGGGTTCCGGTCCGGGTGATATTTCATGGCAAGGCTGCGGTAGGCTCTTTTGATGGCAGCCTCATCGGCATCCCTGCTGACTCCCAAAACTTCGTAGTAATCTCGCTTCACCTTGTCCCTCACCAGCATGCTAGTCCCCCGCCTCTACCGCATCTTCCTTTCGCAGTCCCGGCATGCCACCACTGGTGGAAAGAACCGGGTTAGCGTCCTCATATCATCCAGCGGTTTATCTTTTCCGCAATATTTGCATTTGAAGGTGATTTCCTTTGTCTTATCTGAGTCTGATTGTTTCTTTTCCTGTGGTCTCGTTGTCATCATAAGCATCCTTCCGTAACACGTTAAGAAATAGCGACGGGCTTTTCACAGTTTTTCGGTTTCTGATTTCTTCTCACCATCGCTTCTACCACCGTCACCCTTATCTGAGAAGCGCCGGTGGTCTTTACGACTGTCTGTTACGTAAAATCCGGAGCCTTTGAAGATTATCGGCACCGGTGAAAAAAGGCGGCGTGCCTCACTACCACATTGAGGGCAAAAACCGCCCCCATCCTCGCTGAACCGCCTTTTCAGTTCAAACCGCAGTGAGCATTTCTCACATTCATACTCGTAGATAGGCATCGGTACCTCCAGCGTGTGAATCTTAGTTTATCAGTCGGCTTTCCAGCCTGTTTTCATCCTCCGTTACCTGTTAGCCTGTTTATTTCCTCGTCACTGATACCTTGACCCCTCCATTGCTCAGGACAGACACCTTTGCTTGTCCCTTACGCCTCTCAAAGAGCAAATCAACGGTGCCGCTGCCCACTTTCAGCTTTCTCACCTCGACCTGCTCCAGCCAGTAGGGCAGCTTAGGTCGTATAACTTTGAGTTCCTTCTTTGGAGCGTTAGGTGCAAGCCCGAGGATAGCCTGCAACAGCAACAGTAAACTTCCCGCTGCCCATGCCTGAGGGCGACAGGCGACAGGATAACGCACCGGCAAGCTGTGAGCGGTGCGAGGGACACCGCAAAATAGCTCAGGCAGGCGGTAATAGGCAAAAGAGCGGCAGCAGTCGTAAAGAGCTGTAGCCAGCTCGTTCAACTCATCCTCAAATCCATACCTCTTCAAACCCATGCCGATAAGCGAGTTATCGTGAGGCCAGATACTGCCCAGGTGATAGCCCAGAGGGTTATAGCGGGCTACCTGGCTGCTCAGTGTTCTTATTCCCCAGCCGGAGAACATATCATTTGAGAAGAGGCGCTCGACTACCTTCGGTGCCTTATCTCCAGCCATTATCCCTGTCCAGAGGCACTGACCAGGATTAGAGGTTATGCTTCTGGCAGGCTCCTTATTTGCTCCCAAAGCCAAGGCGTAAAATTCCTCCTCTTCAAGCCAGAAATCCCGATTGAATCTGGTCTTAAGAGCAGTAGCTTTACGTTGTAGCCTGCGCGCCACGTCTTTCTTCCCCAGCAGGGAAAGAAGCCATGCCATGCCACGTTTGGCGGCATAGACATAGCCCTGTACCTCCACCAGGGCAATGGGGGGCTTGACTAGGGTTCCATCACCGTTGACAATACCATTTCGCGAGTCTTTCCATCCCTGATTAAGCAGCCCTTTTGGTGACCGCTTGCAGTACTCCACGTAGCCGCACCTGTCCGCATCCCCGTACCTGTCAATCCACCCCAGCGCCGCCATGAGGTTGGGCTCGAGTTCGCGTATCAGGTCAAGGTCGCCGGTCCAGGCAACGTACTCTGCAGCGAGCATAAGAAACAGAGGCGTAGCATCAATGGTGCCGTAATATGGGTTCATTGGTATCTCACCCAGTGACGCCATCTCACCCGTCCTCAGCTCGTGCAGTATTTTGCCTGGCTCCTCGTCTCGCCATTCGTCCAGTTCCTTGCCCTGCCACCGTGCCAGAAGACGAAGGGTGTTCCGAGCTATCTCAGGCTTGAAGGACAACGTCTGCAGCGAAGTAATAATGCTGTCGCGACCGAATAAGCAGTTAAACCACGGCGTACCGGCAGCAACAAAGCGACCAGCATCACTTTCAGTCACAAGCAGCCTGATGTCGCTCAACGAGCGCTCAAGCATGGCGTTGAAGAACTCGTTATTGGTAAAGACCTGAGTGCTAGAATTGAGCCACTCGCGGTAGGATACTGTCTGCTTGCTGAATTCCTTGGGGAAATGGGTATCCCTGCGTGCGCCGTCAGGGTTGATGGTCACTGTTATGCTGGTACTCTCACGGTGCCCCAGGGAAATGGTGAAAAGAGCTCCGTTGTACCAGAGCTGGTCAGGGGTTGGCGAGAACTTTATTTCCGTACTTCTCCAGAGACCGTCCAGCCCCTTGTACTTGAAGGTAACTCTGCTCTTCTCTACAATGGGTGATGAAAGCTTGCCCCGTCGCTGTCTTTTCTCTCCCCTGACCTCGAAGATATCCACGAAATCAGCGTCAAAGTCGAAACGCAGGTTAACTGTTGCCCGGAAAATATTGAAGTTAGTTACTTGAACTGTTTCCAGAAGGTACCCATTGATGACTCGCTGGCGCCTCACCTCAAGGCTTTCCTTAGGTATGCTACGTCCTTCCACTGTGGGCATAGGCGGATTGGTGAGGTGATGCTCGGAACTGTAACCTAGCTCAGCCGTGGATAGCAGCACCACCGGTCTTATTTCGTCAAATGAAAGGTCATATACCGATAGGCATCTGGTATCTCCCTTGTAAAGTCCGTAACCAGCCATGCTGTCCCGTGGCACATTTCCTTCGACATCAGTCATCAAGAAGAGGTCGCCTTCCTTGATAACCAGGGCGTCCCGGATATCGGCTAGAGCTATTGGCTCTCCGTGGGGCAGTAGATACCCCCGGCGTGAGACTCTGGCATTGCGTTTGACTCGTGGTTTTGTTTGCATTCAGGCTACCCCTTGCTGTTGCTGACCTGCAGGTATTACATTTCCCTGGCGAGACTCATAAGCAGAACCTGACATGCTTTGAGGGCAATCTTCAGCAGGAGATTTTTTCAATCTTGGCAATGAATACCCTCTGAAACCGGGCAGCTCCAGAACCTTAAGCTCGTTGATAACGCTGGTTACCGATGGTGTCCACGTAGCCAGCTCCTCCGCAGCCTGTTTAAGGTAATCTGTTGGCACGGTGCCACGGAGATGAGCAACACCTTCCCGGAAGTCAACTGTTATCTTGGAAAGGTCCAGACCCAGACATATAGAAAAGCTTTGCAGAATTTCCCCGGCAATCTGTATTTCACTCTTGGGCTCAGCCGATAGCACTTCAATTCTGTTGCTGATATCACGCACTCCCGATGCCGCCCAAACTTCAAGCTCGGCAAGCCGCTTTTCTACAGCAGTGCCGACAAAACCCCCCAGATAGACGACACCGTCCATGACCTCTACAGAGATGTTGTCCTCATCAATCTTGGGATTTCTAGTCAATAATCGCCTGATATGCTTCTTTAGGCTTTCATCATCTACCACCGGCAAAGGCGTGATTCTAAGCATGTTAACCACATCACGAATGCCTTCAACGTGACTGGCTATTTCTCCGACCAGTTTCTTCTGCCTCAAGTTGGGGACAGCGCCCTCGATATAGGCTATGCCCTGCCTCACACGCACCCCCAGTTCAGCAATTTCCAGCAGACCATGCTCCCTTAACTGATTCACAAGGAGCTGTTCTGCCCTAGGATGCATTGTTTGAAATTCTGCAGACATTTCATTACCTCCTGTATGCGTGTTACGCTCTCTATGCCACCATAGCCAGCGCTGGCTCCTTGGTATCAACCAGAGTCAATATCAGCCTGAGGTAATCCCTGAGCAGCCTTGGCATAAGATAGTTACGCCTGACTGACTCTCTCCCGGCTTCGCCTATTCTCTGGGACAGTAGCGGGTCTCCTAGCAGGGTAACAATTCGATCAGCACATGATGAGACATCAGAAACCAGAAACCCTGTCTCACCATCGCGGATTTGAAGCCTTATCCCTCCGCAGTCTCCTCCGACCACAGGTGTACCTTTCCACATTGCCTCAGCAACCGTTAGCCCAAAGCCCTCACGGATGGACTTTTGGATAATGATATCGGACCCGGACTGGAAGGCATTCACCTCGATACTAGAGATAACCAGCGGGTCAGAGAAAAGGTGTATATCAGCATCATCTGCGGCATGTTCTCTGACGCTCGTGAAGACCTCTATCGCATCAGCGTCGTCGTTGGCTGTCATGGCTCCCACCAGAGCTAGCTGCAAGCCAGGAATCTCCTTCCTAGCCAGACGGTATGCATCAATCACTCCCCACGGGTCCTTCCAATAGTCGAAGCGGGAAATCTGGCTGACCAGCGACCGTGCTGGGTCAATACCAAGCCTAGCCAGCTTTGCCCGAGCTTCCTGCTTTGGGAAAGCC
>JBHIFE010000105.1:0-4496 GCA_046760985.1 Dehalococcoidales bacterium | reverse complement strand
TACCGGTTTTGTTGTGGATAAAGAAAATACGGAACTTGGGGGGGAGTGGTGGCGGCAACCTAATGGCACCGGTCCGTTTAAGCTCAGGCAGTGGGAGGAGGAAAATTTGCTTGTTCTGGAGAGGAATGAGCTTTACTATGGAGAGCTAGCCAAGGTCAATTCCGTTATCTTCCACCTGTGGGGTGGGGTGCCGATGAATATGTATGAGACTGACGAAATTAGTGTCACCACTGTTGACCGTATTGATTACATTGATAAGGTTACCGATAAAGCTGGTCCCTTTTACCGGGAACTACAGGTGGTACCTGAATTGAGTTTCTTCTACATTGGCTTTAATGCGACTAAACCGCCCTTTGACGATGTTAATCTTCGCCATGCTTTCAGCCAGGCTATTGACAAGGATAAGTTGGTTTCTTTGGTATATAAGAATACCGTGCAGCGAGCAGATGGCATCTTGCCACCGGGTATGCCCGGTTTCAATGAAGATTTGTCTGGGCTAAATTTTGATGTAAATAAGGCAAAGGAACTGATTGCTAACTCCAGGTATGGTAGTGTCTCTGGGTTGCCACCGATTACTATCACCACTTCGGGCTGGGGAGGATTAATATCCCCGGCGCTGGAAGCTGGTATTGAGGAGTGGCGGCGCAACCTGGGGGTGGAGGTAACGGTCAGACAGTTGGAGCCGCAGCGATTTCTATATCACCTGAAAGAGGAGAAGGATGATATGTATTTTATCGGCTGGATTGCTGACTATCCCCATCCCCAGGATTTTCTGGATATTTTGTTTCGTACCGGGGTTGACAATAACTATGGTGAGTATAGTAACCCTGAGGTAGATGCTCTGCTGGATGAGGCAAATACAGAACTGGATTTTGACCAGAGCCTGACGCTATACCAGGAGGTTGAGCAAAAGCTGGTTAATGATGCCGCCTGTCTGCCTTTGTGGTTCGGGCAAAACCACGTTCTGATTAAACCCTATATTGATGGGTATGAGCTGAATCCGATGGGTTATGCTATGTTGAATAAAGTCTCTATCAAGCCTCATTAAGCAGAAAGAGAGAAAATCCTAGGCACTAAACACGAAATACTAAATAAATTTAAAGTCCAAATCCCAAATTTTAAGGATTTAGAAATTAGAATTTAGGCTTTCTCTCCAGTGGCGGAGGGGGTGGGATTCGAACCCACGGTCCCCTTGCGGAGACAGCGGTTTTCAAGACCGCCTCCATAGTCCACTCGGACACCCCTCCCTGCCAGTTTGTCTGTTAGAGGGGACAATACACTGCTTTGAAGCATTATGTATCAGGAGCAAGCTTCGATATGCTGAAACCTGTGCCTTGGGGTGTTTCCTGATAATCGATAACCATTCCGTCTAGTGTTGGGGCTAAATCAGACCCTATAAGCAATATCTTTGTACCCTCTTTGCTTTCCACTACCTGATCTTCTTCCCTTTCTTTGTCCAAAACCAACTCTAGCCGGTTTGGCACTGAACGGGAAAGAATAATCCTAATAGCCACTTCCGGATCCGTTGCCTGCTCTTGCAAAGCTTCTTTAAATTTTTCCTTTGCCTTTGCTGTTACTGTTAACATATTTCCTCCTTTAGTTAGGCTTCTGTTATCACCTTCACATTCACTGCTCGGGGTCCTTTATACCCTCTCTCCAAGTCAAACTCTACACTGTTGCCCTCTTCCAAGGTGTCAAAATTTACATCCTGCAAAGCGGAGCGGTGGAAGAAGACCTCTGTCTCATCTTCGGCACTGATAAACCCGAATCCCCTGTCCCAGATAAGTCTCTTTATCTTTCCTTTCAAATTTTCACCTCCTATATGCGCTCGTTATAGGATAAGGGAATGGGCTGGGATTGTCAAAATATTATTTGTGCTTTGTATCTATTGGAGATAATTGAATAGCTTGGGAAAAAGGTCTTGGCTTATTTAATCACCCGTTGTCCTACAAAGGGTCGGAGGACTTCGGGGACTAGGATGCTGCCGTCAGCCTGCTGGTAGTTTTCCATTATGCCAATGAGGGTTCGGGGCAAGGCTATCCCAGAACCATTTAAGGTATGGACAAATTGGGGTTTGGCACCGGGGGCGGGGCGATAGCGCATATTGGCTCTTCTGGCTTGAAAATCAGTGCAGTTGGAGCAGGAGCTTACCTCCAGCCATTCTTCACAGCCGGGAGCCCAGACCTCAATATCATAGGACTTGGATGAGGCAAAGCCCAACTCGGCAGTGCAAAGCTGGGAAACACGGTAGGGCAGTTCCAGTTGCTGGCAGACCTCCTCAGCGTCATTTACCATTTTCTCCAGCTCCTCATTGGAAGTTTCCGGCTCGGTGAATTTGTAAAGCTCAACCTTGTCAAACTGGTGTCCCCGCTTTATGCCGCGAGTATCCTTTCCGGCGGACATCTTTTCCCGGCGAAAACAGGCGGTGTAGGCAACGTAGTAAAAAGGTAAGATTCCCGGTGGTATAATTTCATCACGGTGCAGGCAGGTAAGCGGCACTTCAGCTGTAGGCACGAACCAGAAATCATCTTCATCGTCATGATATAGGTTATCGGCAAATTTGGGCAGGTTGCCCGAACCCACCATGCATTCTCGCTTGACCATAAATGGTGGATATACTTCCTGGTAACCATGCTTGGTGGTATGCAAGTCGAGCATAAAGGAAATGAGGGCTCTTTGCAATCGGGCGCCTAATCCCTTGAGTACATAGAAACGGGTGCCAGATAGCTTTACTCCCCTTTCAAAATCAATGATGCCCAGAGATTCCCCCAGTTTCCAATGGGGAGCTGGTTGGAAATTAAAGCTTCTAGGTTCTCCCCAGCTGCGCACCACCACATTATCCTTTTCCCCTTTGCCTACGGGGACAGTAGGGTGGGGTACATTGGGAACCTGTAGCAGCAGTTCTTCTAGCTGGCTGTCTAGGTCTTTAACTTCTTCCTCCAAGTCTTTTATCATGGCACGCAGGTCACGTGCTTCCTCAGCAGTTTCCCTATCTACTTTCCTTTCTCGGGCAGTCTCTTTGCGGGCGTGCCTGAGGCTTTCCAGCTCAAGTATCTTCTGGCGGCGTTCGGAATCAAGCTGCAGGATTTCGTCCAGTGGGGCACTATCCTGTCGCTTCTCTAACGCTTGTCGCACTATATCTGTATTATCAAGAATAAAATTAAGGTCGAGCATAAATTTCTCTCTACGGTCTCTCTCTAAGTTGGGGAAATAGAATTACCTCACGGATTGACTGCTGATTGGTTAGCAGCATTACTAGGCGGTCAATACCAACACCCAGCCCACCAGAAGGGGGCATGCCATACTCCAGTGCCAGCAGAAAGTCTTCATCAATAGTTTCGGTTACCTCACCTTTTGGTCGACGTCGCCTTTGTTGCCGAAAGCGCCGTCTTTGCTCTTCAGGGTCATTGAGTTCGGTGAAAGCATTGGCAATCTCCATCCCGCCGGCAAAAGCTTCAAAGCGCTCTACCAGGTGGTCGTCGTCAGGCTTTGTCTTGGCTAGAGGTGACATTTCCACCGGATAGTCTAAAACAAAGGTGGGCTGGATAATGTTCGGCTCAACGAAGGTGGAAATGAGCTCATCAATAAGCCTGCCCCGGTCTTTTTGCGGGTCAACCTCCATTTTTAGCCTTAGCATCTCCGCCTTCAGCGAATCGGTATCAGGATATCGGGTGAAGTCAATACCACTGAAGTCCATAATTGCCTGACGCAGGCTAAAGCGTAGCCAGGGAGGTTTAAGGTCTAGCCTGTGACCACCAAACTCCACTTTGGTTGTACCCAAGACCCGTCGGCTAACTTCAGCTACCATCTCCTCCAGCATATTCATCACGTCATTATAGTCGGCATAGGCTTCATAGCTTTCCAGCATGGTGAACTCGGGGTTGTGTTTGGTGGATATGCCCTCATTGCGGAAGATGCGACCCAGCTCGTAAACCTTGTCCAGACCACCGACAATCAGTCGCTTGAGATGGAGTTCGGGGGCAATACGCAGGTAGAAGTCCTGGTCAAGGGCATGGTGGTGGGTGGTGAAGGGGCGGGCTAGAGCCCCTCCAGCGGATGGTTGCAGCACCGGTGTTTCCACTTCTATAAATCCACGCTCGTTGAGGAAGTGCCGTATTGCAGTAATGACCTGGCTGCGCACCCTAAAGGTCTCTTTGGCTTCAGGGTTACTGATTAGGTCTAGATAGCGTTGCCGATATCGTTTATCCACGTCGCTGAGCCCATGCCACTTTTCTGGCAGGGGTTGAAGTGACTTAGCCAGCAGGGTAAAATCCTTTACCTCAATGGTGGGCTCACCAGTCTTAGTGCGGAAAAGCTTACCAGTAGCTCCGACAATATCGCCAATATCAATGTCATTCAGCAGTTTGAGATTAGCTTCATCAAGAAGGTCGCTGTGGAAGTATAACTGAATCTTCCCCGAACTATCGCGCAGATCAAGGAAATTGATTTTACCCATAGGTCGGTTAGCCATAATACGCCCGGCAACACTAACTATA
>JBHIFE010000104.1:0-4599 GCA_046760985.1 Dehalococcoidales bacterium | reverse complement strand
TCCCAAGTGAAACCCAATAAGTAGCTGCTTATTCTAAAGCTATACTGACGTAGCCGGCTGATAAATCACGAGCGTAGAAAAGAGTAAGTCCCTCGCCAAGAGGAGCGAGGTTATAGACTAAAGTTCCCCTTAACTTGTCACCAGCTGGCACAGTCCCGTCAGGGACAGGGTAGTCACCTTCGGCAGAGAGGTCAATTTGGGCTAAACGCCCCTTTTCGTCCTCAAGGGCAAAGGACATTATAAAGTCAACTTTTATATCCTCAGTGCTGCCCGAGTTATCGATTAGCACGGTGATAAAGCCCAAACCTTCCCGTTTTTCAAAGGATTCAACTGTTATAAAAGCCTCCTTGCCAATATCCACCTTTTCTCCCACCCCGGGTAAGCTAGGTTCTGGTGGTGGTGCTGGCTCTGGCGCAGGTACTGGCTCCGGGGTTGGTTCTGGGGCTGGTGTCGGTGGTGGCGTAGGTGCTGGAGTTGGCGCCGGTGCCGGCTCTGGTGCTGGGGTTGGGGTGGGAGCACAACCCCCAAAAACAAGCAAGATTGTTATGAGTCCTAAGATAATTAGTGTCCTAAGTATTATTCAATCTCCTTTTTATTTTTACTCCTATTCTACTATCTCAACGGCACTCTATTCAAGAGCCACGGTCAAGGTAAATGTCCACTCCCCTTTCTCAACATCGTAACTACGTTCGGCACACTCAATAGGAGTTAAAGGACGCGATTTCATCTATTGGCTCTCTGCCGTGTTCTGGTCCAAGATTTTCCCTATTGTAATAGCCTAGTGCGATTAGTATATCTATCTTTTTATGATGCGGGATATTCAGTATTGATTTTACGGCTTCTTCATTAAACCAGCCTATCCAGCAGGTTCCAAGACCCAAGTCCTCAGCCTGAAGTACAAAATGCTCACAAGCTATCCCTATATCTATAAGATAGTATTTCGTACCTCGGAACAATTCGCCGATTCTAGCTATGAACTTGGACTTTTCGGAGATGACAACAACTATAACAGGTGCCGTTTTGCAAAAGGAATTTATAGAATATATTCCGCCAAAAGCGGCACGACATAGTTTATTGTTTAATTGTCTATCATCTACGACTATAAATTTCCATGGTTGTGAATTACATGCTGAGGGAGCTAGTCTTGCTGCCTCAAGGCACATCATTATCTTTTCTCGTTCAACAGGTTTATCCAGAAAATCCCTAACGCTTTTTCTGTGTTTTATCAGGTCTAAAAGAGCCATAATTTAACCTCTTTGCTCTCAATTTCAATAATTATGCTCTGGTAATCAATCCTAGTTCTGATAAGTGTCTTTGTCAATATCGGCGTGGGGAATATATAGTCCACTCGCTCGGGGATTCATCTCTATCTACCAATAGCTTCAATTGCATATTTGTAGTAAGATATTATGAGTTATGGGCGATTTGGTGAAGCGAGTAGCGGTACTGGGTTCAACCGGCTCCATTGGTAGGCAAACCCTTGATGTAGTCCGTGCTCTACCCCAGCAGTTTCGCATAGTTGGGCTGGGGGCGGGGAAGAACTTTAATTTGCTGGCAAAGCAAATCACCGAGTTTAAGCCAGAGTTTATCCACTATTCCCCGATTAGCAACGAGGCTAGGAGAGTACAGATTCGGCTAACTAGTGTAGGATGTGAGGTTCTGTCGCTGGAGGATATTGCTTCTCATCCGAAGGCGGACATTGTGGTTATAGCTACCTCGGGAAAAGCAGGACTGATGCCGACGCTAGCCGCCATAAAAGCGGGTAAGAAAGTTGCTTTAGCCAACAAAGAATCTTTGGTGATGGCTGGTGAGATTATCACCAGTGAGGCGAAAGGAAGTGGCGCCCAGATTCTGCCCATTGACAGTGAGCATAGCGCTATATGGCAATGCCTCAACGGTGAAACACAAACGCCGGTCCAGCTTATTCTGACCGCTTCCGGGGGTCCCTTTCGCCATTATTCCTTGGCACAGCTAAAAGAGGTTACCGTTGAGCAAGCCCTGAAACACCCTTCTTGGCAGATGGGGAAAAAGGTTACCATTGACTCAGCTACTCTGATGAATAAGGGACTTGAGGTCATTGAAGCACACTGGCTATTCAATATGCCCTTTGATAGTATCAGGGTTTTAATTCATCCCCAGAGCATCATACACTCCATGGTAGAATTTATAGATGGCTCAACTAAAGCCCAGCTAAGCTATCCTGATATGCGCTTGCCCATTCAGTATGCCTTATCTTACCCTGACCGCCTGCGTAATCCCCGACTCCCCCGGATTAACTGGAGCAGTGTTAGCAACCTGACCTTTGAAGAGCCTGACCTTAATACTTTCCCGTGCCTGAGATTGGCTATTGAAGCGGGGAAGAAGGGTGGAACCTATCCGGCAGTGCTTTGTGCTGCCGATGAGGTAGCCGTTGAGCTTTTCCTGTCGCAGCGCATCAGGTTTATTGATATTGCCGGTATCATTGAGCAGACGCTGGAGCAGCATCAAGCTATCGCCCACCCCAGCGTAGAGGAAATTATGGCAGCTGATGCCTGGGCTAGGGAAAATGTCCGACAACTTATCCCCGGAGATAGTCTGTGACAATTGGGATAACTATAATAATAGGTTTAGCTGTCCTGTCAGTGCTCGTCTTTGTTCATGAACTAGGGCATTTTATTACCGCCAAGGCTTCTGGAGTAAGGGTGGAGGAGTTCGGACTTGGTTTTCCGCCACGGTTATTGTCGGTAAAGCGAGGTGAAACGCGGTATTCCTTAAACGTTATACTCTTTGGCGGCTTTACCAAGTTGGCTGGCGAAGAAGACCCCAAGGTGCCTAGGAGCTTAGCCAGTAAGAGCGTTGGTACCAGACTATTGGTTATCAGTGCCGGTTCACTAATGAATTTGCTACTGCCCCTGTTCCTGTTTTCAGTGGCTTTTATGGTTCCCCACGATGTGGTGGTTGGGCAGGTGTTGGTGGCAGAAGTAGCCCCTAACTCACCCGCTGCCAGGGCGGGCATTGAACCCGGGGATGCACTGCTTGAGGTAAACGGTAATTCGGTGCGCAATACTGGCGACATACATCGCTATATTCAACTCAACTTAGGTAATGAGGTTACCATGCTGGTCAAACGTAGTGATTTAACTACAGAAGAGGTTCAAGTAATACCAAGGTGGCGACCCCCCGAGGGTCAAGGAGCAATTGGTGTTGCCATTAAGACTTCAAATCCGACTATAGTTAGCCAGCATTACCCTTTCTGGCGGGCAATACCTATGGGGGTAGTTGAATGTATTGAGACGTTTATTCTGTTTAAGAATGGAATAATCAGTACCATTATTGGCACCATGCCAGTAGTCGTAGCCGGACCGGTGGGCATTGTCCAACTGACCGGAGAGGTAGCTCAAGCCGGGATTAGCCCGCTACTGGAGTTTGCCGCTTTTATTAGCATAGCCTTGGGTATTTTCAACCTGTTCCCGCTTCCAGCTATAGATGGTGGTAGAATTGTATTTGTTCTACTGGAGGTGGTTCGCCGCGGTAAACGCGTATCACCAAAGACAGAGGGGCTGGTACATACTATTGGCTTCATTTTACTACTGACGGTGCTCCTGATAATCACCTATCAGGATATAATACGTATAATAACCGGAGAGAGCTTAATACCGTAGGAGAGTCAAAGAGAGGCGAAATCTCTTTAATAAAATACTAAATACTAAGTCCTAAATACTAAACTTTCGGGATTTGAATTTTGAATTTGTTTAGGATTTAGAAATTAGAGTTTATAATTTCACGAAAGAAGAGGGTGAGGTAGATAAATAATCCGAGGCGAATCACTAAACCCATTCAAATTGGCAGTGTGACCATTGGTGGTGGTGCCCCAATCGTGGTGCAGTCAATGACCAAGACTGATACCCGTGATGTCAAATCTACGGTTGAGCAGATTAAGGAACTTGAGGATTGTGGCTGTGAACTGGTGCGGGTGGCGGTGCCCGATGCCGAAGCTGCTCAAGCTATATCATCCATAAAAAAGGGCATCTCCATACCCCTGATTGCTGATATTCACTTTGATTATCGCCTTGCCTTAATGGCGCTGGAAGCTGGCACTGACGGACTGCGCCTGAATCCGGGCAATATCGGCGAACCGGAAAAGGTTAAAGCGGTGGCACTGGCGGCTAAGGAAAGAGGTGTTCCTATCCGCATCGGGCTGAATGCTGGTAGCCTGCCCAAAACTGCCAACCCTCGGTTGACCGTTGCCCAGCGAATGGTAGATGCCGCCTTGCAGCAGATACGGCTACTGGAAAGCCTTGACTTTGACCTGATTAAGGTCTCGCTAAAAGCCTTTGATGTGCCGACTACTATTGAAGCCTACCAGAGCATTGCGGAAAAGATGCCCTATCCTTTACACCTGGGTGTTACTGAATCTGGCTTACCCAGAAAGGGAGTTATCCGCAGTGCGGTGGGCATTGGCACCCTGCTTTATATGGGCATTGGCGATACTATTCGGGTGTCGCTGACGGCTCACCCCAGAGAAGAGGTGATTGCCGGCTATGAAATCCTGAAAAGCCTGGACTTGCGCCAGCACGGACCGATTCTGGTCAGTTGCCCCTCCTGTGGTCGGGCGGATGT
>JBHIFE010000103.1:0-4679 GCA_046760985.1 Dehalococcoidales bacterium | reverse complement strand
GTTAGCATAGAGCCGCTACTAAATTCAATCCCTAATTTGAGACCAAAAGTCAGCAAAGAAATGACACCGATAAGGATGACTATCCCTGAAATGAGAAAGAACCGGAATCTTTTACCTATAATATCAAACATCACTTCTCCCCACGGATACAGTAAACAGCGAAGTCCTCTTTGCCAGTTGACTACCGACAAAAAGCCGCAGTAAGGTGCGAGTAACCACGATGGCTGAGAACATGCTTACCAGCACACCTATAAGCAAAGCCACAGCAAAGCCTGCCACCGGAGCACCGGCAACAAGACTATTGCCAACCCAAATTAGAATGATGCAGACGATAATTGTAGTTACATTACTATCACGGATAGCCGTCCAAGCCCGATTAAAGCCAGCTTCAATAGCTGCCCCTAATGTCCGTCCCGTCCTAATTTCCTCCTTCATCCGCTCAAAGATAAGCACATTGGCATCCACTGCCATGCCTATGGATAGAATAAAGCCACCCAGCCCAGCCAAGGTCAAAGTAACTGGCCATAACTTGAATATCGCCAATACCAATGTCCCGTAGAAAATTAAAGCCAGACTGGCTAGAGCGCCAGATAGGCGGTAATAGACGATCATAAATAACATAACCAATATTATGCCGATTATCCCTGCCTTAACACTCATATCAATGAAACCAGCGCCCAGTATTGGAGACACGGTTTGGTCATAAAGTATTTCAAGTGACACTGGTAGGCGTCCGGCGTTCAACTGTTTAGATAAAGTATCCGCCTCATTAAAGCTTAAACCTTCAATCTGCCCCCTATCTCTAATAACACTACGGACAATAGGAGCAATGGGTCGACCATCCTCTCCCCGAAGCGCCTCTCCGCCCTCAAATATACCCAGAGGCTTGTTTAACAGACGACTGGTAATTTTTTCCGAAAGTTGGCTTCCTTCTTTATCCCATTCAAAAACCAGTAGCAGTTGACCTAGGTTATCCCGGTCTAAGTAGGTATTTTCCCTAAAATATCGGCTACTCAGCGCCTTCTCCTCGCCATTAATTACTGCGGTAGCCGGCTTCCATCTACCCAGTTCATTTTCCCACTTCGCTTCTTCTCCTTCAGCTGCCTGCTCCCCGAACTCTAATAATGCCACGCGTGAGAGACGCTCCTTCTCCTTATCAGTGATACCGAGACCAGGCAATTCCACTAGTATGCGGTCTGAACCCTGTTTCTGAATAACGGGCTCGGTTACCCCCAGGGGATTGATCCGGTTATTGAGAACTGCCATCACCCCCTCCATAATATTAGCCTCATCGCCAGGCTCTACCGAGGATAAATCAGCCCGATAAACCATATGGATACCACCCTGCAGGTCAAGACCGAGCCGCATTGCCTCCCGTCCGAACAGAGGGTTGATAAGAGCGATGATAGCAAAGACAAAGAGAGCCAATATAAATATTAAGACCAGCGTATTTTTTCTAACCATTTCTCAACCAGATTATTTATCTTTTGGAGCGGGGTGAAGCCAATAGATGCTCGGCATAGGCTAGAGCCTCTTTTCGGCTAACCACCTCCCCAGCGGCTTGGGCTTCACGCACTGCCTCCAGAATTTTCCCAATTTTAGGTCCCGGACTCAGACCAAAGATATTAATTAAATCATGCCCATCAATCAGTTTAGGTGGAACAATCAGGCTTTCCTCCTCAAAGTGCCGAGCTAATACATACTCTACCATTTGAGCCTGTTCCTGCCATTCAGCTAAGTTTAGATGCTGACCTTTAGTGGCTAGATAGTCAGCCAAGCTGAGGAAAAGAATATCAATGCCAGCCTCACCGGTATCACGAAAATAACGGTAAATAGCCCGACGGGAAGGAAGCCCATGGTGACTCATCTGCATCGGCCTGAGGTGGTGCCTCACCATAACTTCCACCAGTTTTACTTCTTTAGTACTGAACCTCAGCCTTTCCAGAGCATCAACTGTTAAAGCTGCCCCTTCTTTAGCATGACCTAGAAAACGTATGCGACCCCTATCATCAGTGGCTTTAGTTTGAGGTTTGCCAATATCATGGAAAAGCGCTGCCAGTTTGAGAAGTAACTTTCTGGTGCTGCCACTACTAACCTCCTGATCAAAGTGCTGACTCAGTGCCTTTGACCATGGGACAGCCCTCAGCAGCTCTTCACCAATATACTCCCAGGCTTCATGCCTGAGTAAAAAATCAACCGCAACCACTGTCTTTATGGAATGGTCAAAAACGTCCCAGAAGTGCACCTTAGGCTGCTCTACCCCCTTTGCCTGAGCCAGCTCCGGAATCATAGCCGTGAGTAAACCCAGTTCATCAAGGTAAGCCAAAAGTTGTCCGGCTCGAGGCATGGCTAATAACTGGAGAAGCTCCTCCCTTAGCCGCTCACCAGCGACACTGGCAATAAGGTGACCGTAGCGCCGAATTAGAGTCTCGGTCCCAGTATCAATACTGAAGCCAAGCTCTGCAGCCAAACGCACCGCTCGAAGTAAGCGGGCTGGGTCTGATGGGAAAGCTGCCTCAGTAACAGCTCGAATCACACCCTGGTGAAGGTCATCCCAGCCTTTAAAAGGGTCAATAAGCATAGAGGATTGAGGTTGATGGATAGCCTTCTCTAGCTCAATTGCCATGGCATCTATGGTGAAATCGCGCCGGGCTAGGTCTTGCTCAATACTACCTTTGAACGTGGAGAAATCGAGCTCCCGTTTGCCTTTACGGTCAACCAGAACTACCCTGCCTACCCGGTTTACCTCGTCCAATAAGACATACTTACCACCAAGAGCCTTAGCTACTTTGGGAGCAACCTCTAGCGCATCGGCAGCTACAGCAATATCAATGTCAGATGTATCCCGCCCCAGCAGCAAATCACGCACAAACCCGCCAATAAGATACGGCTGAATACCCTGCTCGGTGAGAAAATGGCTGACTCTGGTCAATAGTAACAAAGTATCAGGCTTAACAAGTCTTAAATCTTCCATCATCTGTGGGCACATCTGTTAAACTATACCGCCAAGTAATACCTTTTATCAAGTGCGACCTGAATTAGGGCTAAGCTTGACGCTGGCAGCCAAAGTCAGTTAAGCTAACTCAATGAACAATCAAGACCTAGAAATCCTTGCCGACAAGGTAGCTGACTTAATTGTTAACGCCAAAAGGGTGGTAGTCTTCACCGGTGCTGGTATTAGCACTGAGTCTGGCATTCCTGATTTCCGCAGTCCGGGCGGAATCTGGGAGAGATTTGACCCCGATGACTTCACCTACCAGAAGTTTGTTAGCAACCCCGACTCCAGAAGAAAACAGTGGCAGATGTTCCGGGAAAGGCGCTTGATCGGGGAAGCAAAACCAAATCTTGCTCACTATGCTATTGCTGAGCTGGATAAATTAGGCAAGCTGGATTGCGTCATTACCCAAAATGTGGACAATCTCCACCAAAAGGCGGGAGTCCCTGCTGACAAGATATTTGAGCTCCACGGCAATATGCAGTGGATAATATGTTTGAGCTGTGGTCGGCGTTATGCGTTTGAGCAAATCAAGACCAGGCTGGATAAGGGTGAGGAAATTCCCGATTGTGAGGCGTGCCACGGTATCTTAAAGCCAGATGTTGTTCTATTTGGTGAGTCACTGCCCGAGGAGGTGCTGAAAGAAGCGACCTTCCGCTCATCTGGTTGTGACCTGCTTATCGTGATTGGCTCAACTCTGATTGTTTATCCGGCTGCCTATATGCCTATGTATGCCTATGAGGCTGGCGCCAAGCTAGTTATCATTAACCTTAGCTCCACCCCTATGGACCACCAAGCCACCGTCCTAATCAGGGCTAAAGCCGGGGAAACAATGGCAAAAGTAGTAAAACGGGTAAAAGAAAAATCAGCTAGCCCAGGGAGTGAACATGGAACTAGCCAGTAAAATATTAGAAGGTGATATTCTAGCCGCAGCCAAACTCATTAGCGAGATAGAAGACGAGGTACCAGGTGCACTTGAGGAAATAAGCAATATCTATCCCCATACCGGAAAGGCGTACATAATTGGAGTGACCGGCTCCCCCGGTACCGGCAAGAGCACCTTGGCTGATAATCTGATAAGCCTTTTCAGAAACAAAAATATGACAGTCGGTGTTGTTGCCACCGACCCAACCAGCGCTTTTACCGGCGGGGCGATACTAGGGGATAGAGTAAGGATGCAGAAACATAGCGCCGATAAGGATGTATTTATTAGGAGCCTGGCGACCCGGGGCTGGGTAGGCGGGCTAGCCAAAGCCACCATTGGTGCTATTCATGTTATGGACGCTATGGGTAAGGACATTATCTTCGTAGAGACAGTAGGCTCAGGACAAATTGAACTAGATATTACCAAAGCGGCGGATACCACCCTCCTTGTCTTGACCCCGGGTGTCGGAGATGAAATTCAAATGATGAAAGCTGGCATCCTTGAAGCGGCTGACATTTTTGTTATCAACAAAGCCGATATAGAAGGAGCCGACATCTTAAGAACAAACTTGGAAGTTATGCTAACAATGAGGGCTCACCCTTCCAATGAGTGGCAACCAAGTATAGTCTTAACTGAAGCAATCCATGGCAAAGGCACTGAAGAACTAGTCCAAGAAATCCTCAGACATAGAGAGTTCCTCATCTCCAGTGGTGAGCTGGAAAAGCGCCAGAAAGAAAGAGTGAAATTAGAGCTGATGGA
>JBHIFE010000102.1:0-4693 GCA_046760985.1 Dehalococcoidales bacterium | reverse complement strand
TCAAGCAAATAGGCTTTAGCGTCCTCGGGTATATTCCACACTGCCCCCGGTCTAATGGCTATATTCTCCGATTCCTCTACATTCTCAAGGACGGCGATGGGATTACCGGATAATTCTAATATGCGGGATAGCTGGCTCATGGCTCGATTTAATTCCCTTTGCGATTCCATAATCTGGGGCAAATCAGATAACCCCCAGAACTTCTTAGGTTCACGTAGGTTGGGATAGATGATAAAGGGAATAAAGCCGTAGGGATTAGGCTTCTTGCCTACTAAGGCATTATCCAGATAGAGTTCAAAGTCCCGAACCGTCCATATCTCAACGATAGTCGCTGTCTTACCTTTCGGTTTTACCTGATAAAGAAGCTCAGTTTCCTCAGCAGATAGGCTGTATTTGGAAGCCACCCTCCAGATTTGGCAGGTATCATCCCCCAGCCACCAAGCATAAATCCCCTGGACATCAGGAGCGGTTACTCTCACTTTCTTCTCGGTAGTATCCCAGATAACCTTATAGCAAGCATCGCCCAGTATGGCGCAATCAATTTCAGTCTCTAGGTCTAGTTGCTCCAGGTTATTATCCTCATAAACCCGATATAAAGCTGCCTCGGCTTTCTGAGCTCTGGCTCTGGCTTCATCCGAGTCTTCAATAGCATCAACGGCAAAGTTAATACCGGACATTAGATATGAGGTAATCTTATCTATGAAGACCTTGGCGTAGTTAAAAATCAAGCGTCTCTCCCCGTACCTCTCCCTGCCTTCCCACTGCCGACCATGGTAGAAATCAAGAAGCTCTTTGTAGCCCTTAATTCTGTCCATATCCAGACGAGCTAATTGCACAGGAATAGTTTCATTCATTTCTGGGCAGGTCTCCTTTGTTCCCCGGATTTCTTAATGCTCTTTGCACCGTTCTCTGGCTGACAGCAAACATTGATGCCAGTTCCTTTACCCCCTTACCTTCACTATTGAACAGCCTGGCTATCTCTTTGTCTCGTAACTTCTTGAGCCAGCGCTGCCTGCCTCGGGGCTGCTCATAGATACACTGTGGAAATGGACAATCAAGACAGGAATCAGCTAGATCACACCCCTCATCCCGATAGTGGCAGTACTCTGGGGGTAAATCTGGCTCAACTCTAGAGAAGTTTTCTCCATTTAACGGCTCTGCTTCCAATTCACTCATCTCGCTTAACTCTGGCTTCAAAGCCCCTCTCTCAATACAATGAAAAATTAGCACATATGTTCTACTCTAGTCAACAGTATTTTGTCGCATTTTTTGGCTATATTTTCCCTAGCCCCCTTTCCCTACTAGAGAATGGAAGCCACTTTCTCCTTGACAGTTGCTACTAGTCTTGTTAGTATCATAAAAGAGATATTGCGCCTAATAATGCTTTCGTGTAGTCTTTAGTCGAGATTTTGTGCTTCCTGCCTTCAAGGAGGCATACAGAGAAAAGGGTAAACAGCATGGCAACAAAAAGAGACTATTATGACGTTCTAGGTGTGCCTAGAACCGCCACTGATGAAGAAATAAAGAAGGCTTTTCGCAAGCTAGCCTTTAAGTATCACCCTGATCGCAACCATGACGACGGGGCTGAGGAAAGGTTTAAAGAAGTAAACGAAGCCTACGAGGTTCTCTCCGACCCGGGCAAACGTGCTGCCTATGACCACTATGGACATGAGGGGGCTGAAGGATTCTTTGCCCGAGGCTTTGAGGGATTTGACTTTGGTGGCTTTGGTGATATCTTTGATGCCTTCTTTGGCGGAGCAACTACCACTGCTCGACGTGCACCACAACGGGGTGCCGACCTGCACTACCAGATTACCCTCCCCCTTGAAGAAGCTGCCTTCGGCTGTGAAAAAGAGATAAATATAAGGCGTAACGAAATATGTTCCTCATGCCACGGTATTGGCGCTAAACCGGGTAGTCAACCCAGCCGATGCCCCAACTGTAATGGCACCGGGCAGGTACGCAGAGTCCAGCGAAGCCTATTTGGTCGCTTCATTAATACTACTATCTGCAGCCAGTGCCAAGGTGAGGGTAAGATTATTACTGAGCCCTGCCGGCAGTGTCGAGGCACAGGCAGGGAGAAAGTCCAGCGCCGCATTTCAGTCAAGATTCCACCTGGGGTTGACGATGGCTCTCAAATGCGCCTCAGCGGTGAGGGTGAGGCTGGACTGAGAGGCGGCTCCTCAGGCGACCTCTACGTTACTCTAGCAGTGCTGGAACACGAGTTATTTGCCCGAGATGGAGATGACATTCTCTATGAGCTACCAATCAACTTTGCTCAAGCTGCTCTCGGTGCTGAGGTAGAAGTACCTACTCTCTATGGTAAAACCAAGCTCAATATCCCAGCTGGCAGCCAAACCGGCAAAGTCTTCCGACTTAAAGCTCAGGGTATTCCTCACCTCCATAGAAGCGGGCGTGGTGACCAGCTAGTTAGATTATTGGTGGTTACCCCCGATTCATTAACCAAACAACAGCGCCAGTTATTCCAGGAGTTAGCCAAGACCCTGGACCCAGTTAAAGAGGTACCCAAAAATCCCGATTCCTGAGGCTAAGTACACTGAGAGTATAGCTAGCCAGCCGAAGAGCGTTTATGTCTCCTTAAAAAGGAGAATAACTTCCACTTTCGCCCGGCTAACTCGTGTCTAGCGTTGCCCCCCATCATCGCCACCGCCGCCTGGCGAGGGTCAGCATTCTCATAGAGCACCTGATAAATCTTTTCGGTAATTGGCATTTCCAGCCCAAGCTTGTGAGCTAGGTTTCGAGCCACCAGAGTGGTGCCCACTCCCTCAGCAACGCTGTCCATTGAGTTGAGTATCTCCGTCAACGAGCGCCCTTTGCTTAACTCCACCCCGACATAGTGGTTACGGCTTAATGGACTGGCACAGGTAGCTACTAAGTCACCCAAGCCAGTTAACCCAGAGAAAGTAAGCGGATTTGCCCCTAAAGCGACCCCTAGAGCAGTTATCTCGGTCAGACCTCGCGTCATAAAGGCTGCTTTGGCATTATCGCCATAGCCCAGCCCGTCAGCTATGCCGGCACCGAGAGCGATGATATTCTTTAATGCTCCCCCCAGTTCTACCCCGACAAGGTCAGTATTGGTAAACACACAAAAGTTGGGGGTGGTTAACAGCCTCTGGGCTCTTCTGGCTACCGCGTTATTCTCAGCAGATACCACTGTCGCCGCTGGTAAGCCGCGTAGAACCTCCCGAGCCAGATTAGGTCCAGAAAGCACACAAATGTTAGACTGAAAACGAGGGTTTATCTCCTCAGCGATTACCTGCGACATGCGCTTGCCGCTGCCAATCTCCAAACCTTTGGCAGCACTCACCACTATCATTGACTTATTAAGGTAGCTGGCAACCAGCTTTATATTGTGCCGCATCGCCTGTGCAGGCACCGCCATGATTACTGCCTTGACATCGGCTAAGGCTTCACCTAACCGGTCGGTAATGAGTAACTGGGGAGGAAAAGTAATATCAGGAGACAGTTCAGGTCCATTGTTTCTCAATTCAGTAGCTTCTCGTTCCGTCCGTGCCCACAGTCTGACCTCTATCCCCTTTTGGGCTAGGATTACTCCTAGAGTTGTCCCCCAGCTGGTGGTACCAATGATGGCAATCTTGAGCATCTCCTCCCCCTATGGAGCTCCGGAAGGTTCCGGCTTATAAGTTTGATGACGGAGACAAATTGTCTATCTCAACCTTGTCACCCAGCTTACGCTCAGTGCCTGACAACAGCCTAGCAATATTATCCCGGTGCACTACAATAATGAATATGGCACCTATTAGAGCGTAAACCAGATATTCAATGGGGAATCCATTGATAATAGTAAGAGGCACTAATATAGCATAGGCACCTACCACGCCAGCAATAGAGCCCAGTGATACATACCTGGTTAAGCCAGCCCCAATAATTAGAACCTCACCGCCAAATAATGCTGCCGCTGGGCACAGAACCGCTAACCCACCAAAGAAGGTAGCAACACCCCTCCCCCCTTTAAATTTAAGGAAAACCGACCAATTATGTCCGGCTACAGCGGCTAAGGCGGCTAGGACCTGGGCGCTTCTCGCCAGCCACCACAAACCGGAGTCACCTACCACCAGATAGTCCCCATTAAATATCAATCCGGCAAATACTACCGCCAATATTCCCTTTGACAAATCAAGAACCGTTACTAGAACTGCTGCCTTCTTGCCCGCCACTCGCAATACGTTGGTCGCCCCCATCCTACCACTGCCATATTGCCTAATGTCTACTCTGGCGCTTCGCCGACCAACTATTACACCGAAGGGAATAGAACCCAAGAGGTAACCAATTAGCGCTACGGCAATAAACTTGGCAATTATCATGGCTTCCCCCTCGTTTTGAAGAACAAACGAAGTGGCGTACCAACGAAGCCAAATGACTGGCGCAGCTTATTCTCCAAGTAACGTCGGTAGGAGAAATGTACCAGCTTAGCATCGTTGACAAAAAAGACAAAGGTTGGCGGGTTTACTTCCGTCTGAGTAGCATATAAAACCTTTAATTGTTTGCTACCACTTCGTGGTACATTGTGAGTGGCTACTGCCTGCTGAATTACATCGTTAACTTCAGCAGTAGATAACCTCTTGAGCCTCTCCTGATATATCTGGCAAGCCTGAGGTATAATCTTGTCCACCCCCTGCCCGAATTTAGCTGAGATATATAGCACCGGCGC
>JBHIFE010000101.1:0-4710 GCA_046760985.1 Dehalococcoidales bacterium | reverse complement strand
ATATGAATCGAATTATAGACCTTGACGTGAGCAATTTCACGGTTGGAGTAGAGGCAGGCATAGTCAACAGTGAGCTTCAAAAGCGGCTAGTGGAGCACAATTTCTTCTTTCCTTTTGACCCTCCTTATATGGAGACATCAACTATTGGCGGGGAACTAGCTGCCAATGCTAGCGGACCGCTACGGTTCTTATATGGGACGGCTCGTGATTTAGTTCTGGGAGTGACAGTGGTAACTCCCACTGGAGAGATCATCCATGCCGGTGGCAAAACAATGAAGAACGTTGCCGGGCTTGACTTGTGCAAGATGTTCATCGGTTCTTGGGGTACGCTGGGAATTATTACCGAAGCGGTTCTCCGGCTATTCCCTGTGCCAGAGACTGGTAAGAGTATGTGGTTAACCTTCTCTAACTTTGAGGATGCCTTCCGGTCGGTAAGTCAGCTTTTGAATTCAGTCTTAACACCCGGTTCAATTGAGCTAATAGATGGGGTAGCCGGTGGCAGCTTGGAATACGGTTCGCGCTTGAAGGAAAGCGAAGTATTACTGATGGTTAATATTGAAGGAGACAACGAGGGAGTTAACCGGCAGGTGAAAGAAGTCGGCACTATAGCTAGGGCGAACAAGGTACGCAATGTTGTTACCATTGAGGGTGAGGACGTGAACCTGGCTTGGAATGCTTATCGTGTGGTGCCTCCGTCAATTCTGTGTGCAGACCCATTGACTGTTCAGGGTAAGGCTTCTGTACCAATTAGCCAATTAGAGAATATGTTTAAAGTGACAAAGGAAATTGGTGACAAATACAGCGTGAAAATAGGCATTATGGCTCATTGTGGTAACGGTATCCTCTATCCTTATATTGCCGCCAGAAATGCTGATGTAGCCCCTATTCTAGGTGATTTGAGGCAAGCCGCGGAAGACCTGGGAGGGTTCTTCATCGTTGAGGCTGCCCCGCTTCAGGTGAGGAAAACTGCTGATGGCTTGCTCCACCGAAGCGATTACTCCTTGATGAAAAAGTTGAAAGAAGAATTTGACCCTAACAATGTTCTTAACCCGGGTAGGGTAGTAGGAGGTCTAGATTAGGTATGGCAAAGGTATCGGAAGAACTGGAGAAGGCTTTAGAGCGATGCAATAAATGTGGGTTTTGTCTTGCTCATTGCCCTACCTATAAGGCTACCGGTGTAGAATGGACAGCTGCCAGGGGGCGTATCGCTGTGATCAATAGCGCCTTACTTGATGACCAATTGAAGCTTAGTGAGATTAAAGAGCCAGTATTCAATTGTTTGACCTGTAACGCTTGTCTCGAGGACTGTCCTGGGGGGGTTGACACCGGGGACATTATTTTCCGGACTAGGGAAGAGCTGCTCAAGAGGCAGGGGCAGCCTTGGCTGCAAAAGATGCTTTTCCAAAAGGTATTGGCTAACCCATCTCTGGTACGCGGAGCCTCCAAGCTTCTGAGGTTGACTGATGTAACTGGCTTGCGCCCAGTGGCGAGGAAGACCGGTCTGGTGAAGTTAATTGGAGACGCTGGCAAAGCTGAAGCCATAGTGCCTGCAGTGCCTCCCGGTGGGGGACTGGATGCCATCAGGCGTCTTGCCAAAAAGGTTGAAAATCCCAAGGCTAAGGTGGCTTACTTTGTTGGGTGTCATGCTGCTAACTTCTCCCCTGGGGTGGCAGCAGCTACCATGCGAGTATTGCATCGACATCAGGTTGAGGTTACCGTACCTGACTTTATCTGCTGTGGATTACCCGCTGCTGGTTATGGGGACAGGTCGTCAGCACGGAACCTTGCCCGCAGCAACATTGACGTTGCCAGTAACTTAAACGTGGACGCTATTGTCACTGCCTGCGCCAGCTGTAGCTCTTTCTTAAAGGACTATGGTAAACTCCTGGCTGATGAGCCTGAATGGTCAGAGAAAGCCAAGAATTTTTCTGCCAAGGTGAAGGATATCACCGAGTTCTTGATTGATATTGGCTTGATCACCGAAATGGAGCCAATCAACCAGAAAGTCACCTATCATGATCCATGCCATTTAGCTCGCTACCAGAAGATAAAAGTCCAACCACGCACCATTTTAAAGAGTATTCCGGGGGTGGAGTTCATTGAGCTAAATGAAGCAGATATGTGTTGTGGTGCCGCCGGGAGCTATGCTTTTACCCATTATGACCTATCGATGAAGGTGCGGGATCGGAAAATGGAAAATGTAGGGAAAACAGGTGCTGATATACTGGTGTCAAGCTGCCCGGCTTGTGTCATGCAACTTTCTTCTGGAGTAAAGCAGTGGAAGATGCCATTGCACGTTGTTGAGATAGTCGAGCTGCTTGACCGTGCTTATCACCCAGACAAACGCTAACTGAGCAAATTCTCGGCTGATCCTAGCCATAGGTTACCTTTCAAGTCGACTTTGCTGAAATGGAGTGAGACTTGAAGATTGTCATTGCCCCCCAGGGCTTTAAAGGAAATCTTACTGCTCTCCAAGTAGCCCAAGCTATTGATAGTGGGATTAAACGTGTGGTGCCCAATGCCATGACCACCATAAAGCCGATGGCTGACGGTGGAGAAGGAACCGTGCAAGCTCTGGTTGACGCTACCGGAGGCAAGATAATGGCGACAGAGGTAACTGACCCGCTTGGGGGGCGTGTCATTGCCCATTGGGGACTTCTGAGTGACAGGGTCACCGGAGTTATTGAAATGGCGGCTGCTTCTGGTCTCCCCTTAGTCCCCGTGGATAAGCGCAATCCGTTATTGACCACCACCTATGGTACCGGAGAGTTGATTCTGGCGGCACTTGAGAGCGGCTGCCGCAAGCTGATTATCGGCATTGGTGGGAGTGCCACCAATGATGGTGGTGCCGGGATGGCTCAAGCTCTGGGCGCCCAATTGCTGGATGCTAAGGGAACAACTCTCCCTTTTGGTGGAGCGGCGCTGACTAATCTGGAACGCATTAACGTTACCACCCTAGATCCCCGACTAGCCGATTGTGAGGTTCTCCTAGCCAGCGATGTCACTAATCCTCTTTGTGGTGCTCAGGGGGCATCTGCTGTCTATGGTCCTCAGAAGGGAGCCACCCCAGAAATGGTTGAGCAACTTGATGCGGCACTGGCTCACTATGCAGATGTTATCCAAAGAGACCTCGGTGTCGATGTCAGGGATGTACCTGGAGCGGGAGCTGCTGGAGGTTTAGGGGCTGGGCTCATTGCTTTCCTCAAGGCTAAGGTAATACCGGGCATAGATATTGTCATCCAAGCCACCGGTCTTGTTGAACACCTAAAAGATGCCGACCTCGTTTTCACTGCGGAGGGCAGGATTGATAGCCAGACGGCTCGTGGCAAGGTACCGACCGGGGTTGCCCAAAAAGCCAAGGAATTTGGCTTGCCGGTTATTGCCCTCGCCGGTGAGGTAGCTGATGATTACCGAATCGTCTACCAACATGGGATAGATGCTGTTCTTAGTATTGCTCCCGGTCCTATCAGTCTTACCCAGTCTATGGCAGGGGCGGAGAAATTAATCGCTGATACCGCGGAGCGCGCCATGCGGCTGTTTCTGTGTGGAGTAAAAGGGCAAATTGACTAAAAGACTTCTTGAGTTAACATATTTCTTGGGTCAACGATACCACTTCGGTAATAATAAGTTAAAGAACCCCTCTTTCTATGCAACGGACTATTTTGGCTCTGAGGAAAATTAGCCAACACGAAAAATTGCACAATCTGCTATCTTAATCTACTATTTCAATCGAGACCGAAGTACCTTTACCAGGTTCAGAATAAATGTCAAAATTGCCATTAAGGAATTTAGCTCTCTGCTGCATCCCTATTATTCCCAACTTTCCTTCAGCGGCAAGGTCACCAACTGTTTTGTTTAAGATAAAACCTTTGCCATTGTCGCTTACAACTATCTTAACAGATTTGGGAGAAAACTCTACAGTGATTAGAACATGGGTAGCTTGTGAATGTCGCCTTACATTGTTCAACGCCTCTTGAACTATTCGGAAAATAGTCACCTCTGACTCGGAACTAAATCCTCTTTCAACTCCTTTTATCACCACGTTACCATTGATCATTTCCTCTTCATTCAATCGGTCGGTCAACCATCTGATTGCTGGCAAAAGTCCTACGTTATCAAGGATGCTTGGTCTCAGGTCACGACTTAGCCGTCGTATTTCTTCAGATACCCGAAGTACTATATCCTTTATTGACTTCCCATATTCCCTTGCCTCCGGAGTTGTTGGGATCCTGCCAGACGCTAATTTTTGAGCACGATTTGCTACAACTATTAATTCCTGCATGGTACCATTATGGAGTTCCTGAGCAACGCGCTGCCGCTCGTCTTCCTGGGCTTTGAAAACTTGTGACATGTAGACCTGACGTTCCTTTTCCCGTTCCGCTGATATTTTTCTTTGGGTCTCCCTCCATTGTAGCTCTAAGGAAATAGTTACTACTACCATTAGAGGAACTAAAGACAAAGCTATGTTACGTGCCAGAGACACAACACTAAACGAGTAATATATCACACAGGGCAACATTGCTGCTGCAGATAACAGCCAGACAACCACAGAGCCTCGCCACCAGAAAACAAGGGAAGCGTAAATAAATGGTATAAGGAAAAGACCACCAACAATATCATTCCTATACTCAAAAATAAAAAAATCCCAGAACCAGGGAAACCAATCTTTCCAGGCATAATAAAAAACGGTAAGAGCCGCTATAATAGCGA
>JBHIFE010000100.1:0-4745 GCA_046760985.1 Dehalococcoidales bacterium | reverse complement strand
CATAAGAGGTCAATAAACTATGAATTTCACCAAAATGCAGGGGGCTGGGAATGATTTTATTCTGGTGGAAACCAGTGATACGCAGCGTAATTGGTCATCGTTGGCAGTGGCTATGTGTGACCGTCACTTTGGTGTCGGCTGTGATAGCCTAATATTGGTTCTACCTTCCAGTAGGGCTGATTTCCAGATGCGTATTTTTGATGCCGATGGTACTGAAGCTGAAGCCTGTGGTAATGGCTTAGGCTGCTTAGCTAAGTATGTTTTTGAAAAGGGACTAATCAGTACCAAGGCTAATCAGATATCAGTGGAAACAGTAGCCGGCATCAGAAAAATCAAGCTTGATAAAAGAGGGGGCAAACTAATCAGTATTCAGGCTAGTATGGGCAAACCAGAATTCAGCGCTAATCACATTCCAGTAGCCATAGAGCAGGGAAGAAACAAAATAGTTTACATAAAGTCTATGCTGAGCTACCCGGTTAGCGTAAACGGTACCGACCTGCTTCTCAACTGCCTTTCAATGGGTAATCCCCACGCAGTTTATTTCTCACCACAGCCAGTATCTAACTTCCCATTATCCCGGCTGGGACCAAAAGTGGAACGTTTAGCCATCTTTCCCAATCGGGTAAATTTTGAGGTAGCGCGGGTGCTGAGTCAACAGCAGATAGAAGTCCGCGTCTGGGAGCGTGGGGTAGGGGAGACACTGGCTTGTGGCAGTGGTGCCTGTGCGGTAGCTGTTGCTGCCCAGCTTCACGGTTATACTGCTAAAAAAGTTAATATAAAGTTGCCAGGGGGAATATTGCAGGTGGAGTGGGATGGGACTGGAGAAGTGTTACTTAGCGGTCCAGCGGAAAAAGTATTCAATGGAGAATGGCCAGATTAAGTCTTTATTAAGGGAAGTTTGAAAGATGAAACTATCAAGACGGGTGCAAAACCTACCACCATACCTTTTTGTGGAAATTAACCGAAAGATTGCCGAGAAAAGGGCTAAAGGTGAGGAGGTAATTAGCTTCGCTATCGGTGACCCTGATATTCCCACCCCATCCCATATAATTGATAAACTGTGTCAGGCAGCCCGAGACCCGGCTAACCATCGCTATCCGGAGACAGCTGGTTTACCTGAACTGTGTCAAGCCATAGCTGAATGGTATGAAAGACGTTTTGGCGTTTCTTTTGATGCTGACAAAGAAGTATTACCCCTTATTGGCTCTAAAGAAGGTGTTGCTCATATCGCCTTTTGTTTTATTGACCCCGGGGATATCGCCTTGGTGCCTGACCCGGGCTACCCGGTTTACTCAGTAAGCACTATGTTAGCCGGAGGTAGAGCCTATTATATGCCGCTTAAAGAGGAAAGAGATTTTCTGCCTAACCTGAGCCGGATTCCTGATTACATCCTGAAGAAGGCTAAGCTTCTATGGATAAACTATCCCAATAACCCCACCAGTGCTGTAGCCGACCTCGATTTTTTTAACCAAGTAGTCAGATTCGCTCAGCAGCATGACCTGGTTGTCTGTCACGATGGACCATACACAGAGGTTGCCTTTGATGGCTATCAGCCAGTTAGCTTTATGCAGGCAGACGGAGCTAGAGAAATAGGAGTGGAATTTCACTCTTTATCCAAGAGCTATAACATGACCGGATGGCGAATCGGAATGGTAGTCGGTAACGCTACCATGATAGATGCCTTAAGGAGGCTTAAGTCAAACCTAGATTCGGGGATTCCACAAGCTATTCAATATGCCGCCATTGAAGCTTTGACTGCATCGCAAGATTGCATCCAAGAGCATAATGCCATTTACCAAAGACGTCGCGATCTAATTATTGAAATGCTAAATAGAATTGGACTTGAAGCCAGAGTGCCCAAGGCAAGCTTATATATCTGGGCTAAGGTTCCTGAAGGCTATAACTCTATGAACTTTACCATTGAACTATTAGAGCAAGTTGGGGTAGCGGTTACCCCAGGCACAGGCTATGGCAGGAATGGCGAAGGTTATGTACGTCTGTCCCTGACTATTCCAGATGCCGCGCTGGTAAAAGGTTTGTCGCGGTTAGCCGGATGGCGTAGCACTCGCCGACGGATAGTAAAAGAATAAGTTGACATAACTTGAAAACCAAATCAAAGCTAATCAAATAGGAATTGTTTCTTAAAAAATAAGGAGGGTACCATCACTAGAAGCACAGTTCTTACTCAAACCGCACCAGAACGAGCCTTTTTGGTAGCCGTGGCTGCCAAGGGAATCAAGGATAAATGGTCAGCCGAGGCATCAATAGATGAGTTGGCACAATTAACCAGTACCGCCGGAGCCGATGTAGTGGGCAAGCTTATCCAGCGGCTACCGGCACCCTCAAAAACGCATTATATAGGTAAGGGCAAGCTGGAGGAACTAGTAGCTCTAAAAGATACCGCTAATTATGATGTAGTAATCTTTGATGATGAGCTTTCACCACTACAGCAGCGAAACCTGGAAGAAACTCTCCAGGTAAAAGTGATTGACCGAGTTGCCTTGATCCTGGATATTTTTGCCAAGCGTGCCCAAACACACGAAGGTCAATTGCAGGTGGAGCTGGCTCAGCATCAATACCTTCTCCCTCGCCTCGCCGGGCAGTGGAGCCATCTAGAAAGACTCGGTGGTGGTATTGGTACCAGAGGTCCCGGTGAATCACAACTTGAGACTGACAGGCGACTTATTCGCCAGAAGATACACCGTCTAAAGGCACAGATAGAAGAGGTAAGAAAGCACCGCACCTTATATCGCCAAAAGCGGAAGAAGACTGGCATTCCCGTAATAGCTTTAGTTGGCTATACCAATGCTGGTAAAAGTACCTTGTTAAATGCTCTTTGCCAGGCTGACGTCTTTACTGAAAGCAAGCTCTTTGCTACTCTAGACCCGACCACCAAGCGTTTGACTCTGCCTGATAAAAGTGTAGTGCTGGTTACTGACACCGTTGGCTTTATCCAGAAATTACCCCCGACCATTGTAACTGCATTTAGAGCTACCCTTGAGGAATTAACCGAAGCTGCTCTGCTTCTTCATATAGTTGATTTGGCTTCTCCCGATGCCTCAGAGCAATGTCAGACAGTAGAGGATACTCTTGCTGAGCTTAATCTCATGGATAAGCCCAGAGTTACGGCTCTAAATAAGATTGATTTGTTGCTAAGTCGCGACAAAGACTGGGATGAGGAGACTGCCATAAATTATCTCTCTGATCAGTCAGTAGATGAGAACACAGTGCTCATTTCAGCAACAAAGAAGTGGGGCTTAGCTAAACTCCTGGAGTTGATTAACCATACTCTAATCAAATCTACCTAATTAGAGACCCGCCTCCAGATTACCTATGCCAATTAGAAAATATAAAGTGCCTTATTATGGAATTAGGTCCAATTTTAGCCCTTTTATCAGCCGCTGTCTTCGCTGGAATGGGAGTCCTTATCAGAAGGGGAGTATATCAGTCTGAAGAGTCCACCACTGCAGCGGCAATTACTGCCTTTGTTGGGACACCCCTTTTCCTATTTATATTACCGGTAACTGCGGACTGGAACACACTTTGGTCACTGTCCTGGCAAGGATTTATATCACTTAGCCTAGCCGGTATTAGTTAAGTCAGCAATGAGGGAGATTGGCTCTCCCTATGCTGCTGCTTTTGTTTCCTATCTGGCTGCCTTTCTCCTATGGGCTATTCTTCTATTACAAAAGGAACAGCGGAATCAACTATTTCAGCTACCTCGCTCCTCATTAATCATATTGTCTGGGGCAGCAATACTAGGTTTAGTTGGACAACTACTCCGGTATGCTGCTCTAAATTATAGCCCGGTTAGTGTAGTGCAACCACTTATTGGTACGGTTGTTTTATTTATCCTCCTTTTCTCGTTTATGGTGAACCGCAGGATAGATGTATTTACCTGGAGAGTTTTTCTCGGGATATTGTTTACCTTGACCGGGACTTTCCTACTTTTCTTATAACTCTGAACAACCTTCCAAAAAATAACGCTCTGAAATCAAAATCTAGACCCCTAAAAATTCTTCTGAGGGATTTTTTAAAAAAACCCCTTTGAAGGCAGCAGGGAGTAATTAACCCCTAGTTTTTGTTAGGTAACCCACCCCTTTATCCCCCTCCCTTGGTTAAGGGAGAGGGGAAGGATATTAAAAAGAGGGGCTTCGCCCCTCTTAAACGCCCTCGGTTTAGTCCCAAAAAGGAAAGAATACAACTTAACATAACACGCTTATAATTATGGTATAATGGTGGTATGAAAAAGTGCTGGGGGGTTTCTCAAAAGTAACATTGTAGAAATCATTTTTACAATTGTGCTGGCGCTTGCGGCGATTGCTATTATTTTTGTCATAGTAATGATTTTTACCCCACAAATTAGTGATAAATTGTTTCCTAGGCTTAGAGAGAGTGCGACTGCTGTATCAATGGGTGCGATGGTCTTTGCCACTCTTCTGCTGGCATACGTTACCTATAGAATAATCAAAAGTGACCGACAGAGGGAAAGCCGTGATAGAAAAGAACGTTTATTAAATGATTATTGAGTGGGCGTCTGATGTTGCTAAGACGGCAATAAGCCGCCAAACATGGCAGCCACATGAAATATGGAAAGCAAAACTAGATTATAAATATTGGTTGACAAAAAGTCATTACATCATCGAAGTTGCAAGCTCTTTTGATGAGTTAATACCATTTATGAAAGAAATCATCTCAGAGCTTGAGAAAGCTATAAACGTATATACTCAAGTTCTTGAGAAAAA
>JBHIFE010000099.1:0-4750 GCA_046760985.1 Dehalococcoidales bacterium | reverse complement strand
ATTATACCAAGCCGGTATCGGTGAAGATAGCCGCCGTCCATAACTCAGCAGCTATTGCCAGCGGTATGGTGCGGGCAGGTGCCGACATCATAGTGCTTGATGGGCTGCGTGGGGCTACCGGGGCTGCCCCCAAGATTATTCGGGACAATGTCGGCATTCCTATTGAAATGGCTCTGGCTTCGGTGGATAGCCGCCTGAGAGAGGAGGGCATCCGCAACCAAGCCTCAATTGTTATCTCCGGTGGCATAAGAAATAGCGGCGACGTGGCTAAAGCAATCGCCCTGGGTGCTGACGCCGTTTATATTGGTACCGCAGCATTAATCGCCTTGGGCTGTTGCCTCTGTCAGCAGTGCCATACTGGGAAATGTCCCTGGGGTATCTGCACCACTGACCTTTTCTTGACCAAGAGAATCAATCCCGACATCGGAGCTCGGCGGCTGGCTAACCTCCTCCGTGGTTGGAGTCTGGAGCTTAAGGACATGCTGGGGGGTGTGGGTATCAATGCCCTGGAAAGCCTTCGCGGTAATCGACTGCACTTAAGAGGTGTGGGGCTTACTGACACTGAGCTGGACATTCTAGGAGTAAGAATAGCGGGAAGCTAAAGTGATAGATGGAAGAGGAGCTAACCAAATGGCGAAAATAGATGCCACTGGCATTCGCTATCGGGAGCTTAACCTTCAGCTCAAAGAGCTGGCTGGTAATGGTATCCGGAAAGTTAAGCTCCACAATGTTTACGGGCAGAGATACATTGGCACTAACTTAAATAAGCCAGTGGAGATTGAGATATTCGGCACCCCAGGTAATGACCTAGGCGCATTTATGGATGGACCTAGGATCACCGTTCATGGCAACGCCCAGGATGGTTGCGGAAACACAATGAATGATGGTGAAATAATCGTTCACGGTCACGCCGGGGACATTATTGGTTTGTCCGCCAGGGGAGGTAAGATTTTCGTTCGTGATGATGTTGGCTATCGGGCTGGCATCCATATGAAAGAATATCAAGACAAAAAGCCGATGCTGGTAATCGGCGGCACTGCCCAAGATTTCCTCGGCGAATATATGGCTGGCGGCATTCTAATTCTACTCGGTTTAAACCTCAAAGGGGGACATCATAAAGCGAATTTTATTGGCACCGGAATGCACGGGGGTGTTATCTACCTGAGGGGAAGTGTCAAAAGTCATCAATTGGGTAAGGAAGTAGGCGTTACCGAACCAGGAGAAGATGACTGGCAGATTCTGAAGAAACTAGTCAGTGAATTTGCTTCCCATTTCGGTTATGGTGCTGAGGAGATATTAAAACACAAGTTTATTAAGCTCTTCCCCCTCTGGCTCCGACCCTATGGCAGAATTTATGCCCATTAAACAAGGAGAATTATGCTAAGTCAAAAAAAGAGGCTTTTCATAATAACTGAAGAAAGGGAAGGCGTAAATGGACTGCATTCGGGACTCGTTCAAAAGGATTTTATCTGTTCGGTTGTTCCGGCTAGAGACGAGGTAGTTAGGCAAGTCGCCGAGCAAGCCCCTGATTTAGTGCTAGTGGAAATGGATGGTCAGGCAGCCAATTCCAGAATATGTGAACTGTTCCAGAGAGTAAAGCTGGAAAGGCATCTGCCTATTATCGCTCTCGTTAGTAAGGAGACACTTGATAGCCCCGATGTTAACCTAAACGTAATAGATGATTTCGTGGTCAAGCCGTGTGATGTAAGTGAGCTGGTATTAAGGGTAAAACGACTTCTGCAGAGAAGCAACCACACCGACACCAGTGAGTTAATTAAATGTGGCGACTTGGTAATAGACCTAGCAAAATGTGAAGTATCCATCAACAGCAGATTGGTAGCACTGACCTTTAAAGAGTATGAGTTACTCAAGTTTCTAGCCAGTAACCGAGGTCGTGCCTTTACTCGGGATGCTCTGCTTAACAAGGTCTGGGGCTATGATTACTACGGTGGCGACAGAACTGTAGATGTCCACATAAGGCGACTGAGAAGTAAGATTGAGGACTCAAGCCATACCTTTATTGAGACGGTAAGAAACATAGGCTACAGGTTCAAGTGAGATTCCTAGCTGCACCTCCTGCCTTGTTTTGTAACACAAATTTAACTTGCCTGAAATCTGTTGGAAACAATAACGGATTAAACTGGGGATATCTAAAAGGTAGGAGGTTTTTAGATGTCTATCAACTCTGGTGATACTGCTTGGATTTTAGCCTCCTCAGCACTGGTTATGTTAATGACGCCAGGTGTAGCCCTATTCTATGGCGGAATGGTGAGGAGAAAGAATGTTCTCTCCACAATTATGATGAGTTTTGCCGCTCTGGGTCTGGTGGGTTTGCTCTGGGTGCTCTATGGTTACAGTTTAGGCTTCGGCCCCGATGTAGGTGGTATTATCGGCAGGCTTGATTGGATCGGCCTCAGCCAAGTGGGTCAGGAGCCCTCGGCTGTCTATGCCACCACTGTTCCGCACTTAGCTTTCATGATATTTCAGGCTATGTTTGCCATAATTACCGTAGCCCTGATCACCGGGGCAGTGGTAGAACGAATAAAGTTTAGCGCCCTTCTTATCTTCTCCGCTTTGTGGTTAACTTTTGTCTATAGCCCGGTGGCACATTGGGTATGGGGTGATGGCGGGTGGCTGGCCAACTTGGGCGCACTTGATTTTGCCGGTGGCACAGTAGTTCATATAAACGCTGGTGTCTCCGCCCTAGCTTTAGCTATGTTACTCGGTCATCGGAAGGGCTTCCGGGAGAAGGAGCCCATGGAGCCACATAACATCCCCTTGGTGATGCTTGGTGCCGCGCTACTCTGGTTTGGCTGGTTTGGCTTTAATGCTGGCAGCGCTCTAACCTCTGGGGGCTTGGCAGCTAATGCTTTTGTAGCTACCAATACTAGTGCTGCGGCTGCCGCCCTAACTTGGATGATACTTAGCTGGATTTACCGACGCCCCACGGCTCTTGGTACTGCTACCGGAGCAGTTGCCGGGCTGGTGGCAATTACCCCGGCTGCTGGCTTTGTCTCGCCACTGGCGGGAATACCAATCGGTATCGGGGCAGGAGTGGTGTGCTACTATTTTATACTCTTGAGGATGTGGCTAGGTATAGATGAGTCCTTGGATGTATGGGCAGTTCATGGCATGGGAGGCACCTGGGGTGCTTTAGCGACCGGGATTTTCGCCGCTGTGGCGGTTAATTCGGCTGGTGCCGATGGCTTGCTTCTGGGTAATGCGCTACAATTTGCTAAGCAGTTGGTTGGGGTGGCTGCGGTCTGGGTTTTTGCCTTCGCCGCTACTTGGGTCTTGGGTAAGATAGTTGACGTTACCATTGGTCTGAGAGTTGGAGTGACGGAAGAAACAGTAGGACTGGACATATCACAGCATGGCGAAAGGGCTTACGGAGGAGTGCTGCGATGAAGAAAATAGAAGCGATTATCAGGGAAGAAAAATTGGATGCAGTTAAAAAAGCTCTTGAGAATAACGGTTATTTTGGCATGACAGTTAGCGAAGTAAGTGGTAGAGGACGGCAAAAAGGGATTCCCTTACAATGGCGAGTAGGAGAATACCGAGTAGATTTCCTACCCAAACTTAAGATTGAGATTGTGGTTCTTGATGAAGATGTGGCTAAAACGTTAAATGCCATTACCAAAAACGCAAGGACGGGTGAAATAGGAGATGGGAAGATATTTGTCCTTCCGGTTGATAACGTAGTGCGCGTCAGGACCGGCGAGGAAGGTGAAAATGCTATATAATAAAAATGGAGGAAAAATGGCAAACAGAACTAGAGAAGAAAGTAAGGTTTATGTCCTCAAAATGGCTAAGGAGCACGATGTTAAGTTCATCAGGATGTGGTTCACTGATATTCTAGGTTTTCTGAAGAGCTTTGCCATAACCGTGGAGGAGCTGGAAGATGCTCTGGAGGATGGAATGGGCTTTGATGGCTCCTCAATTGAAGGGTTTGCCCGCATTGATGAAAGCGATATGGTAGCTCTACCCGACCCGGATACCTTCCAGTTGCTCCCCTGGAGACCCCGGGAGCATCACGCCGTCGCTCGAATGTTCTGTGACATTTTGAGACCCGGCGGTGAGCCTTTTGAAGGCGACCCCAGATATGTTTTGAAGAGGAACCTGAAACGGGCAGCCGACATGGGCTATACCTTCTATGTAGGACCGGAACTGGAGTACTTCTACTTTCGCGATTCCCAAGGAACCGAGGCTCTGGATCAAGGGGGCTACTTTGATATGACCCCCTTGGACGTCGCCACTGATCTAAGGAGAGAAACAGTTCTTACCCTAGAAGAGATGGGTATCGGTGTTGAATATTCCCACCACGAGGTTGCCACCAGCCAGCATGAAATAGATATGAGGTACACTGATGCCCTGACCATGGCGGATAATGTGATGACCTACCGATTGGTGGTCAAGCAAATAGCTTTAAAGCACGGAGTTTATGCTACCTTCATGCCCAAGCCGGTTTTCGGCATCAATGGCAGTGGTATGCATACCCACCAGTCACTGTTTAAGGGTGATAGAAACGCCTTCTTTGACAAAGACGATGAATATCATCTGTCTAAGACAGGCAAGTGCTATATAGCTGGACTATTAAAGCATGCTCCGGAAATCACGGCTATTACCAATCAGTGGGTCAACTCTTACAAACGGCTGGTTCCCGGCTATGAAGCACCAGTATATCTTTCCTGGGCGCGGCGCAACCGCTCTGACCTTATCCGAGTCCCCGAGTATAGACCGGGAAGAGAAA
>JBHIFE010000098.1:0-4800 GCA_046760985.1 Dehalococcoidales bacterium | reverse complement strand
TGCCTCCGGTATCCCAGAAGGTGCCTTCAATGGTGCCTAGCTTTATTGCCATGTAAATCTCGCCACCAGGCATAGCCACCGGTACGCCGCCCATAGCCTTGAAGAACACGGCTTGAGGACCACCAGCCCTCATCTTATGCCCGGTAAAGTCCTCCCATTTGTTTACCGGGAACTTGGTGAAGGCGGCGTTGGGTCCCTGATCAGCCCAGCCACCCCAGTGGACATTCTTCTCGTGAGCCGCTTCCTGAACAAGGTCGCCTATCCGATATTTGGGGTCAGCCCACATAGCACCCCAGGCTTCAAACCAATCTCTAGCACCCTGTGCCATGCCATAAGCTAGCATGCCCTCGGGCAGGTCTCCGCCATAAACGGTAGCCCATCCGGCATAGACATCGGTCATCCCGGCAGCGGTAGCACCAAATGCTTCGTCTGAGCTAGTTATTGAACCAACAGGGAGTAACTCGATTTTTACCGTGCCCTCAGTCGCTGCTTCCACATCCTCAATCCAGGGCACAACACCAAGCGGCCAGCCAGCGTCTGAAGAATCAAAGCATGGCTGGAATACCCACTCGGTCACCTCTGTAGGTGGACCATATACCGGGGCTGGGGTTGGTGCCGGTGCCGGCGCTGGAGCCGGAGCCGGTGGTGGTGGCGCTGGAGCTGGTGCCGGTGGCGCTGGAGCTGGTGCCGGAGCCGGGGCTGGGGCTGGGGCTGGAGCTGGACAGCCAACAGCAGCTAGGCTCATGGCTAACAACAACGCCAACGGGATTAACAATATTTTCTTTTTCACCTCTTAACCTCCTTTTCAGATTCTGTTACCCCTCTTTGCTTTTTTCCCCTAAATTACCTTGCATTCCCACCCCCTTTGCTGATATTTTCCTGACAGAGCGCAGTAAAGTTTCTCATATCATATCAAATAGTGTCAAGTAATCGTACCAGTTTGCTGAATCTTCCACAAGCTTGTGGTCAAAGCCGATTATCTTGTTATCTAGCTTGGCTTAATGGCAGCTATTACAGATAATACGATGTCAAGCATCTTGTCTGCCTCCTCCACGGTAATAATGCACGGGGGTCCAATGAAAAGTCTGGTTCCCCCGTAGCCAGAAATCGGTCGAGCCAGCACTCCCTTCTCCCACATCTGACGCTGGATATTGCTTCTCATCTCTGGAGAAAATGCTGCCTTGGTAGCCTTGTTGGCAACTATTTCCACCCCAATCATCAGACCCAGCGCAGTGTAGCCGCCAACACAGGGAAGGGGCATGAACTCAGCCTCAAGACGTTCTCGAATATGTTTGCCTACCTTAGCAGCATTGTCAGCTACCTTATCTTTGGCATAGACGTTCAGGGTTACTATTGAGGCAGCGGCACCTACAGCATGCCCGCTGTAGGTGTAGCCATGCCAAAACGTGTTATCCTTTAAAACCTGATAAACCTTGTCGCTAATGGCTACTCCGCCAAAAGGAATGAAGCCATTGTTAATTGCCTTAGCTATGGTCATTATGTCTGGAATGACGTCCCAATTTTGCAGAGCGAACATCTTACCAGTTTTGACGAAGCCGCTTTGAACCTCATCACCAATCAGCAATACATCATGCTCATTACATATCTTCTTCACCATCGGCCAGTACTCTGGCACTGGTGAAATCAAGCCGCCGGCACCCATCACTGGTTCAGCCATAAAAGCGGCTACAGTTCCCACTCCCTCGCTCTCAATGACTTCGCCAAGATAACGAGCACACTGCATATCACAGTCAGGGTAGTTCAGCCCAAACATACAACGATAACAGTAGTAGGAAGGTACGAAGACAAAGCCGGGTGCTTGTGGACCGATACCTCCCCAGGTGACCCCTTTGCCTAGGGATGTTGCCCAGGTGGCGCCACCAAAGCCATGATAGGCGCCGTAGAAACAGATGATTTTCCACTTATTCTGGCCTTGAAGAGACCAGTATAAGCGAGCCAACTTAATTGCAGAGTCAATAGCCTCTGAACCACCGGAAGTAAAGTGAAAATGGTCTAGTCCCTTTGGTGTAACCTCAGCCAGCTTCTGGGCACACTCAATCGTTTTGGCATTGGACCAGCCAAACCATAAATGGGTAGTGCCAAGGTTGCTTAGCTGCTCATGCACGGCATCGGCGATATCCTTGCGACCATAGCCCAAAAGGGCATATCCCAACTGCGCCCCCATATCAATATATTCCTTACCTTCTGTGTCCACTAGCCAGATCCCATGCCCCTTTTCAATCACCAATCTCGCATTGAACCCAACTGGAACGTACGGATGTATTATGTGTTCGGCATCCCATTTGATAAGCTCTTCTGTCCTCTTACTAACCATTTTTCCTCCTTAGTTACTGTTTACCCTTAATGAGCTTAGATATACTCCGTACTATCGGGCTGACGAAAGGCGCAAATCCCGGATGTCCGTCTGTCATAAGCTCTGGATTACTATAACCCAAAGCAAGCTCGTCATTCAACAGTCTTATTAATATTTGTGTGGGTCCGTGAAACCTAAAATCTTGGTCCTTAAAGTGCAGTAACCCTGAACCACCGGAGATTTTTCCTCGGCTTATGGTGAAGTGAGCGGTTAAAGGACTATCCGAAGCTTCAATGTTAACATTTATTTGCCCGGTCTTCTCTAGCACTGAAATTAATCTCTCCGACTCTAACTCTGAGATTAATTCCTTAGATTTCACAGTAAGTACATTAACACCTTCCCATAGCAGGTCCATGAACTTGTTGGAAACTTCGGGTGCCTCGCTTAGCAATTTGGCTGCATCAACTTCTATTAGCTTTTTCATTATCTTTGATAGTAAATCTGGAACTTCCTCCAGCGTTTTTTCGATGCCATACTTACCTATCTCATCGAGAGCCAGCGGTAAGGCATCTTTTACTTCTTCGGGAGACATCCGAAGTATTTCTTCAATTTTCTTATTTATCAACTCTGCTGGCATTTTTCCTTCCTATTGAGATTCAACTTTTCCTACCCGGCAGAGAAAGGCTCTACACTGCATGACTCCTATAGCTGGGTCATAAGGAGGGTCAAGAGTCAGTACAGCATTTATGTTTGAATCAAAACAACCATGTTCCGGTCCTGGTTTTTCGGGGAACCACCAACCATGGGGACCGGCAACCACATCTGGATGCATTTCTGGGACAAGCCGAGCTTTAAAGGTAATGCGCCATTCACCTTTAGATTTAGGTGTTTCAAGGTAAACCCGATCCCCTTCATTAATGCCGAATTTTGATGCTGTCTCTGGATTGATCTCTAAGTAGGGGTGGGGGGTTAGCCTTCGCTGGCGCTCAATTTGTCTGCCCTCGCTGTGCATGTAGCTCCATATTCTATAGTGGGTGTAAATCAAGGAGAATTCCTTGAATAGCTCAGGCGTACTTACTGGACCGTCGGGAGGCTCTTCGTAGTTAGGTAGCGGGTCATACCCTACCGCTTCAAAAACTGATGAATATAATTCGACTTTGCCACTGGCAGTACCAAAAGGAGGCTGGCTCCTTTCATATCTTCTAAACTCTCTGGGCAGTGTTATTCTGGAGCCGGGTTTCTGGCAAAGTTCATCATAGGTGAGTCCAAGGTATTTCAGCCGCCAGTTAAGCCAGTCCTTAACACTTTCCCAGGGGGTAACGTCTACCCCCATCTTTTTTGCTATTTCAATGGCTACCTCCCGGTCATCCCGACATTCGCCCAAAGGTTCCACCAACCTTGGTGCTGCGGTGATGTAATTAGATGGATACCCAAAAGCTCCAACCAGCTGGTCAATTTCCTGATAGAAAGCCGCCGGAAGCACGATGTCAGCCAGCTCAGCGGTGGGTGTCATAAAGAAATCGGAGACAAAGATGAAGTTCAGTTTGTTCTTCATAACTTCCCATATCTGTTGGCTACCTATCTCCGCCACGATTAGATTATCACAAACACACCACAATGCTTTAATCCTGCCATCTTCCATAGCTCGGATAGTACCTGGAATGTCACAGACCCTGCCCTTGTGCATAAATGGATATTCTTTGGCGCCTATCCGTTTTGCTTCTACTGCCGCCGGACCCATGATGCCCTTATCCATATCATAGATATGCCAGAACAGCGCATCGCGATAAGTCCGGTAATATAACAGGTTTCCTCCGGGGACATCTACGTTGCCGCATACAGCTATTAGAATTGATATAGCCCTGGATTGCTGAGTGGAAGTAATTATTTGGGCACCGGCACCTAACCGTACGTAAACACATCCCGGTTTATTGGTGGCATACATCCTGGCTGTTTTCACTATATCCTCTTTAGGTAACCCGGTTACCTTAGCTGCCCACTCCGGCGGATATTTTTGAACGTGCTCCTTCAGTTTATCGAACCCCACGCACCACTTCTCAACGAACTCTTTGTCATAGAGCCCTTCATTTATAATCACGTTGGTCATGGCTAAAGCCAAAGCCATATCTGTTCCCGGTCTAATCTTCAACCATATGTCAGCCCTTTTCGCCATGGGTACCGGTCTAGGGTCGATGACTATCAGTTTAGCCCCATTACGCAGTCCCCGATAAACCGCTCGGGTATTATGCGGGGTACCTACTTCGGGGATTGAGCCCCAAAACACGATGCATTGGGAGTGTTCATAGTCTGGACCAAACTCATAGGTGATTGAGTCACCGAAAGTTACCCAGTTTTGAAATTCGTCTGGGGTCTGACAGGTATATCTCGTGGTGGAGACCTCTCATCTTGAAGCCTTTTTCCTCGATGAAGTCGTGGAGTTTCTGGATGGTAGGTCCCTCCTCGGAGTAGGGGCCGATGTGCATGAT
>JBHIFE010000097.1:0-4887 GCA_046760985.1 Dehalococcoidales bacterium | reverse complement strand
AAGTCCCCTCTTTTTAATATCATTCCCCCTTCCCCTTATCAAGGGGAAGGGGGATAAAGGGGGATGGGGTCACCTAATGAAAATCCTCCACTTTGCCGACTTGCATCTTGGTGTGGAGAGCTACGGACGTATAAACCCGGATACCGGGCTACCCACCCGTCTGGAGGATTTCCTCAGAGCACTTGACCAAGTTGTAGATTATGCCCTGGAAAACAGAGTAGACCTTGTCCTCTTCTGTGGTGATGCCTACAAAACTCGTGAACCCACCCAGACTCAGCAACGGGAATTCGCCAAACGCATCAACCGCCTCTCCTCCAGCAATATCCCCACATTTCTCCTTGTCGGCAACCACGACCTGCCTAACGCTATTGGGCGGGCAACCACTACCGAGATATTTGATACTTTAGCCGTCAAAAATGTTTATGTCTCCAACCGTCCTGACACCTACCGCATCCCGACCAATAACGGCAACATTCAAATAGTCTCCCTGCCCTGGCCAAGACGAAGCGCCCTGCTAACCAAAGAAGAGACCAAAAATCTGGACTTTGACCAGATTAAGCAAAGAATACAGCAAGCGCTAACTAGAGCTATTGAGGTTAATGTCACCAAACTTGACCCCAGCCTTCCTTCTATTTTAGCTGCCCATGTGTGGGTTTCCGGAGCTACAGTAGGTTCAGAAACGCTAATGGAGATAGTTCAGGAGCCAGCATTATTACTAAGCAATGTTGCCCATCCAGCCTTTGATTATGTAGCTTTGGGGCATATTCATAAGCACCAAGTCTTATCTGATAGTCCCCCGGTAGTCTATGCCGGCAGCCTGGAGCGTCTGGATTTTAGCGAGGAGGAAGATGAAAAGGGGTTTTACCTGGTAGAAATTGAGCCCAACCAAGCAACCGGTAAAAGAGAGGTCACCTTTAATTTCCACCCGGTAAGCGGGCGCCGCTTTCTCACTATCAGCGTTACCCTTGAGCCACAGGACGCCGACCCCACCGCCACCGTGCTCAAGGCTATTGCAGAACAGGAGGACAAGGTCGGGGAAGCTATAGTGCGGCTAAACTTAACTATGCCAGCAGAGATTGAAGGTCAGCTCAGAGACGGTGACATCAGAAATGCCCTGAAAGAAGCCCACTACTTTACCATCGCCCGGGAGATAAGGCGGGAGACACGCCTGAGACTGGGCAAGTATACCGCTGAAGAAATAACCCCCCTTGACGCCCTCAAAGCCTATCTGGAATCAAAAAAGGTCTCCGAGGAACGAAAAAAAGTACTACTGGAGTACGGGGAGAAGCTGATACGGGGGAGACTAAATAGGGGTGCCTAAGAGGGCCGGAGCCCCTCTTTTTAATTTCCTCCCCCTCCCCTTTGAAGGAGAGGGGGACAAAGGGGGTGAGGTAGATAATCTCTACCCCCCACTTCTATCTTATTTAGCGGATAATTCTGATGATAAGCAGAATAAGGGGAGGAATTAGCAAAGAGGAAAATAGAATTACAGGAAGGCTTGCCCCAGTAAGTGCTGCTATCAGGGCAATTACATTGGCGGCAACTGCATAGAAGATGAGGTCCTTCATCATCTTACTAGTCCACAGATTAGCCACCTGTCCCCATCTTGTCAAGGACTAAAATAAAAAGCTCATTTGACAAGCCACAACCCATTCCGTAAATTAGAGATACTGAACTAGAGGCATAGATAGCAGGGAGGTTATTAACATGGAATGGGGAATGGCAAATCGCTTGGCACAGCTAATTCAACCAGACGGTCGTTGTTTGTTTTTGCCCGTTGACCACGGTTATTTCCAAGGTCCGACCCGGAAATTGGAAGAGCCGCGCAAGACCCTTGAGCCACTTCTCCCTTATGCTGATGCCGTCTTTATTACAAGGGGAGTGTTACGTTCATCGGTAGATCCTGACAAGGCTAAACCAATCATCCTCAGGGTATCTGGTGGCACCAGCGTAGTCGGGAAAGACCTAGCTAATGAAGGTATCACCACCTCCATGGAAGAGGTCATCCGCCTTAATGCGGCGGCGGTGGGTCTGTCTATCTTTGTCGGTACCGAGTATGAGCATGAGTCACTGTTGAACCTAGCCAAGCTGGTTGATGAAGGCGAAAAGTATGGCATCCCGGTAATGGCGGTTACCGCGGTGGGTAAAGAGCTGGAAAAACGAGATGCCCGCTACCTTGCCCTGTGCTGTCGTATTGCTGCTGAATTGGGCGCCAGAGTGGTAAAAACCTACTGGTGCGAAGGTTTTGAAAAGGTGGTGGGGGGTTGTCCCGTTCCCGTGGTTATGGCAGGTGGACCTCAAGTAGAAACTGAGCTTGAGGTGTTCAAGTTTGTTCATGATGGCATGCAAAAGGGTGCCATCGGGGTAAATTTGGGCAGAAACATCTGGCAGAATGATTATCCGGTGGCAATGATCAGGGCGATACGCGCCATCGTCCATGAGAATGCTTCTCCAGAAGAGGCACAAAAATTATACGATAGCCTAAAGAAGGAGTAGGTCTGGAGGGACAATGCGCGTTGCCAGGTGGTATAACAACCGGGATGTGCGGGTGGAGGAGATGCCCACGCCGCAGATTGGTCCCGGCGAACTGCTGGTGCGGGTGGAGGCTAGCGGTATTTGTGGCAGTGACGTGATGGAATGGTATCGCCTTGACCGGGCACCTCTGGTGCTGGGGCACGAGATTGGCGGGCAGATTGTGGCGGTGGGGGATGGGGTGGAACGCTATAAAGTGGGGGAGCGAGTCACGGTCGCCCATCATGTTCCCTGTAATACCTGTCATTACTGCCTGAGCGGACATCATACCGCCTGTGATACCCTCCGCCAGACGAATTTTGACCCCGGCGGCTTTGCCGAATATGTCCGGTTGCCGGCTATCAATGTTGACCGGGGTGTCTTTCTCCTGCCCGACGAAGTATCCTTTGAAGAAGCAACCTTTGTTGAGCCACTGGCTTGTACTCTACGCGGGCAAAGGAAGGCGCAGATGTCCCCCGGACATAGTGTGCTGGTTATCGGCAGTGGCATTGCTGGGTTGCTCCATGTGCAGCTAGCCCGCATGCTGGGTGCCAGCTGCATCGTGGCGACAGATATCAGTAAGTATCGACTAGAGGCAGTAAAGAGGTTTGGGGCTGACATTGCCATCCATGCTGAGGAGTACTCCCCAGACCGCTTGCGCCGAGTCAATCAGGGTCGCCTCGCTGACCTGGTGATAGTCTGCACCGGCGCTATCTCAGCTATTACCCAGGCATTGGAGTCAGTGGAGCGTGGTGGCACCATCCTCTTTTTCGCACCAACTGAACCCGGCGTTACCATCCCCCTTTCAATAAATAATCTTTTCTGGCGCAACGATGTAACGCTTACCACCTCCTACGCCGGCAGTCCTGCCGACTACGCTGCAGCTCTGGAACTTATTCATGCCCGCCGTTTGCCAGTGCGTGAGATGATTACCCATCGGTTAGGTCTGGCGGAGACAGGGGTAGGCTTCCAGCTTGTTGCCGAGGCGCAGAATTCCATCAAGGTAATTATTGAGCCCCAGCGATAGTAAAAATTGGAGTGGTTATGACAGCTAAGACATTAATGATTCAGGGCACAGCTTCTGCCGTCGGTAAAAGCGTATTGGCTACCGCCTTATGCCGCATCTTCAAACAGGACGGGTTTCGGGTGGCTCCGTTTAAATCCCAGAATATGGCACTGAACTCGTTTGTTACCAGTAACGGAGAGGAAATGGGGCGAGCCCAGGTAGTTCAGGCAGAGGCAGCCGGTATAGAACCATGTGTTGATATGAACCCGATATTGCTGAAACCAGAGGCAAATTCCAGATGTCAGGTTGTGGTCATGGGTAAGCCAGCGATGACCTTAACTGCCGGGGAATATGGTCGTCATACCCATAAACTCCTCCCAGTTGTAGCCGAAGCACTTGCTCGTCTGCGTTCGGCATATGACATTGTCGTTATTGAAGGGGCAGGTAACCCCGCCGAGATAAATATCAAGGAAAATGAAATTGTTAATATGCATATCGCCAGATTAGGTGAAGCACCGGTGTTATTAGTCGGTGATATTGATAAGGGAGGTGTCTTTGCTTCTCTGGTTGGCACCCTAGCCCTTTTAGATGAGGCAGAGAGAAATTATATCAAGGGGTTTATCATTAATAAGTTCAGAGGGGACATCGCTCTACTTCAACCGGGTCTGGACTATCTAGAAGAATATACTTCACGACCAGTTATTGGGGTTATCCCCTATTACCACAATATCCTTATCCCAGAAGAGGATTCTATTTACCCGGGAGACGGGACAAAGGCTGAGAATGATGAGATGATCAATGTTGCTGTTATTCACCTACCCCGGCTATCTAATTCAACTGACTTTGAACCCCTGCAACAGGAAGCCGGGGTAGAGGTAAGATACGTAAAGACTGTAGATGAACTTGGCTACCCTGATGCTATTATTCTGCCCGGTACTAAGAGCACTATTGCCGACCTGGCTCATTTATGGCGGAGTGGTTTAGCTGAAAGAATAGTCCAGCAGGCGAGAAGTGGCACGCCAGTGGTTGGCATCTGTGGCGGTTTCCAGATGCTGGGTAGGGAAATAAGAGACCCTCACGGCGTGGAGTCTGAGGAAGATAGTATCGCCGGGCTTGGCTTACTGGATACAATTACCATTTTTCAGCCGCAAAAAACCACTCGCCAGGTTAAAGCACAGGTATTAAGTAACGAGGGTTTGCTGACTGGTCTGCAAGGAGAAGAAGTTATCGGCTATGAAATTCATATGGGGCAAACAATAGGCAATAACACCAAGCCGCTATTCTTGGTTAGCAACAAAGAAGGACAAGCTGATTACGCTGACGGTGCTGTAGCTGATAATGGCTTTGTCTTGGGCAGTTACCTGCATGGG
>JBHIFE010000096.1:0-5006 GCA_046760985.1 Dehalococcoidales bacterium | reverse complement strand
ACATCTTAGAGAAATGAGTAGCAAAGAAGAACTCCTTGATAAGATTGAGGAGATTGGGGCTATAAAAAGAAATCTTTCGTTTAAAGACCGGGCACTGACGAGCAGCTACGGTCTCTATGTCCAAAGCGGCCCTCTGCCCGCGGGTGCGGTGCAATACATGGCTGGAGGTAGGCTCATCAAAAAACTGGTATTCACTAGAGAAGCAGACGGCACAAGAAGCGTCAAGAAGTATCAGACAGGAGATTGGGAGCTTAAGGTTGACGAAACCTTGTCTCTATGTCGCACATTGGAGCGGGCATCTAAGGGGCAAACAGAATGGACAGAGGAAAAATTCGAAGCATACTGGGCAGAGGAAACCTTTGATCCTGCCCTTGTTGCTAAAGTTAATAAGGCTGCGCAAGAACATAATAGTCAACTCATCAGGGTTTGGCAGCTGACAACAACGGAGCAGCGAAACGACCTCGCCAAGGCGTTCCAGAACGAACTAGAACAGGAATGGCCAACGGAATTCTTGGAATTTATGTCAAAAAAGGTCTCTGACAGTATAATACAACAGGTCATAGCGGGTATAAAACTAGCATATACTGCTGGGTACATGATAGGTAAAAGCTGGATATCTTTGGATGAACTTTCGGACTTTAATCTATGGCTTGGTGATAACGTGGCGGCTACTATCAGATCTACTCTTAGAGAAGCTAAATCCAGAGGCACAGCTTTTGCAAGTGCATTTGCTCGTATTGCAGCTGAAGGTACTAAGGTTGCTTTGACCAGTGAGGAGTAGCATCCTTCCCCCTCTCCTTTGAAGGAGAGGGGGGACACAGGGGGTGAGGTAGATAAAAATATTGGTCGTTGGTCGTGGGGCTAGGGAGCACACTCTAGTCTGGAAGATAGCTCAGAGCCCCAAGGTTAAGGAAATTTACGCTGCTCCGGGTAATGCCGGCACGGCTCAGGTAGCCCATAACCTGAATATAAGCCCTACTGATGTAGAGTCGTTAGTCAGGGCAGCCCAAGAGAATAGAATTGACCTTACCGTGGTTGGACCTGAGGCACCACTGGCTGAGGGAATTACTGACCAGTTTCTAGCCAGGGGCATGCTAATTTTCGGTCCAACCAAGGCAGCCACCGAGGTAGAGTCAAGCAAGGTATTTGCTAAGGAACTGATGCAAAAATATAATATCCCCTGTGCCCGAAGCGTCAGCTTTGCTGACTACAACCAGGCAAAAGAATATATCCAGCGACAGCTACCACCTGTTGTTATCAAGGCTGACGGGCTGGCGGCGGGGAAGGGGGTAACCGTAGCTGAGTCAATTCCACAAGCCCTAGATGCTCTTGCCAACCTCATGGAGGCAAAAGCGTTAGGGTCAGCCGGTGAGAAAGTGGTCATTGAAGAGCACCTATCAGGAAAGGAGATGAGCGCCTTTGCTTTCACTGATGCTCATACCGTAGTGCCGATGGTGCCTGCCTGTGATTATAAGCGAATATATGATGGCGACCAGGGACCTAATACTGGTGGTATGGGTAGTTTTAGTCCCCCACACTTTGTCAATCCAGAACTGGATAAAGCAGTTATGGAAACCATCATGGAGCCAGCGGTAAGGGCACTGCACAATGAAGAAAGGCCATATAAAGGTGTCCTTTATGGCGGATTAATAATTACCAATAACGGACCAAAAGTGTTAGAATTTAATGCCAGATTTGGTGACCCGGAGGCACAGGTTACTCTACCCAGGCTTAAAACCGACCTGGTGGATATTATGCTAGCGGTGATTAATAACAACCTTGGCAAAATAAATATAGAATGGAACGAGGATGCCTGCGTTGGAGTAGTAATGGCATCTGCTGGCTATCCCGGTAGTTATAAGACCGGCTTCCCCATTACCGGATTGGATGAGTTAGATAAGGACATTTCAGTATTTCATGCCGGAACCAAGGTAGGCTCAGGGGGTGAAGTATTAACTAACGGGGGGAGAGTACTTACTGTAGCCGCTACCGGTAAGACCCTTACTGAAGCCAGAGAAAGGGTTTACGCTAACATCCCGAGAATTCGCTTTGAGGGCTGCCATTACCGTAAAGACATTGCTCTAATAAAGGGAGTTTGATATGCCATTAGTAGCTGTAGTTATGGGTTCTAAGTCGGATGCTGAAGCAATGCAGCCAGCACTGGATATATTGACCCAGCTTGGTATTGACTATGAGGTCAATGTCATCTCAGCCCACCGCACTCCGGAAAAAGCCAGGCAATACGGACAGGGCGCTAAGGGGCGGGGGATTGAGGTTATAATTGCTGCCGCCGGAGGAGCAGCTCATCTGCCCGGGGTTTTGGCTAGCTGGACTACCCTGCCGGTCATCGGGGTGCCGCTAGCCTCGGGTGAACTAAAAGGTGTTGATGCTCTTTACTCTATCGTTCAGATGCCCGCCGGTATACCGGTAGCCACTGTGGCTATAGGCAGTGCTGGAGCCAAGAATGCCGCCTATCTAGCCGCTGAGATTTTAGGCTTGAAATATGAGAGGATTGGAAAAGCCTACGACAAATATAGAAGCGAACTACAAGGAGATAGAAAATGATTGAGCGGTATTCCCGACCCCAAATGAAAAGAGTATGGTCAGACGAAAATAAGTTTAATAAGTGGCTTGAGGTGGAGATTGCCGTCTGTGATGCCTGGGCTGAGTTAGGCACCATTCCCCGGGAAGCTGTAGCCAAGATAAAGCTGGCTAAATGCAATATGAAGCGCATGGAAGAGATTCTCAAGGAAACCCACCACGATATGACTGCCTTCCTTGGTTCGGTGTCAGAGAGCCTAGGTGAAGAATCACGCTTTATCCACCTTGGTCTTACCTCTTCTGATGTAATGGATACCGCACTCAGTTTGCAGTTAGTTGAAGCTGCCGAAATAATAACTCAAGATGTAAAAGAACTCATCTCAGCGCTGGCGCAAAAGGCAATGGAACACAAATATACCCCGATGATGGGTCGTACCCACGGCGTTCACGCTGAACCGATTTCCTTTGGCTTGAAGCTGGCAATATGGGTTGAGGAGATGAGACGAAATCTACAGAGGCTCACCGAAGCGAAAAAAAACATTGCTGTAGGTAAGATTTCGGGAGCAGTTGGCACCTATGCTACTGTGCCACCAGAGATTGAGCAGAAGGCGTGCCACAAGCTGGGGCTTACTCCGGCTCCGGTATCAAGCCAGATTCTACAGCGCGACCGCCATGCCCAGTTTATTACCACTCTGGCTATAATCTCAAGCTCCTTGGAGAAGTTCGCTACCGAGGTCAGAGGGCTACAACGAACCGAGGTAAGAGAGGTGGAAGAACCCTTTGCTGCCGGTCAGACTGGGTCCTCAGCTATGCCTCACAAACGAAATCCGGAACTATGTGAACGAATCTGTGGCTTAGCCCGATTGGTAAGGGGGCATGCTTTAACCTCAATGGAAAATGTTGCCCTATGGCATGAACGGGACATCAGCCACTCCTCTACTGAGCGCATCACTCTACCCGATTCCTGCCTAGCCGTGGATTACTGTCTAGCCCTTTTCATCTCCATAATCAAAGGGCTGCAAGTCTATCCACAAAGAATGAAGAAAAACATAGAGCTTACCAAAGGTTTGATTTTCTCCCAACGAGTGATGCTAGCCCTGATAGACAAGGGCTTGAGTCGACAAAAAGCCTATGAGCTGGTGCAGCGAAACGCAATGAAAGCCTGGAGGGGGAATAAGGACTTTCTCAGCTTGCTGAAGACTGACCCTGAGGTTATGGCTACCTTGCGTCAGGAAGAGCTTGAGTCACTTTTTGACTATCAATACTACTTGCGTTATGTGGATGAAATTTTTGAACGACTGGGCTTAACCAGAGCCCAATGGAAAGGCACTATAGCTAAGCCCGGCGAACTATCACCCAGAGCAATGTAAGTATTGATCCAGGAGATTGTTTATCAAGGAGGTGAGACAAATAAATAATCTTAGCCCATCGGTTTTGCTAAATACAGAATTGCCACTGCCGCTGTTTTTCCGTGGTAAGGTACGGGATACTTACGACCTAGGCAACCAATTACTCATCATAGCTACTGACCGAATCTCGGCTTTTGACGTGGTTTTACCCTGCGGTATCCCCAGTAAGGGTTTAGTACTTAATCAGCTCTCCACTTTCTGGTTTAAACAGACGGCAGATTTGATACCCAACCATTTGTTAGAAGTTGTTGATGATGTCCACTGTCTTGATTCTTATATCCCTGCGGAGAAGCGTTTCCCCTGCCCTTCTTATCTCGCCAGACGGTCTATGGTAGTCAAAAAAGCCAAACGCATTCCGATTGAGTGTGTGGTGCGTGGCTACCTCTCTGGCTCGGCGTGGGCAGAATATCAACAATATGGCACTATTTTCGGACTTCCTTTGCCCAAAGGCTTGCAGGAAAGTCAGGAACTACCTGAACCACTGTTTACCCCAACCACCAAAGCAGAGAGCGGGCATGACCAGCCGCTTAGTATAGACGAGATGACAGAGCTAGTCGGTAATGCTCTAGCTGAAGAGATAAGGGAGAAGAGTCTAGCTATTTATCGCTATGCCCGAGAATACGCTCGAGATAGAGGCATTATTATTGCCGACACCAAGATGGAGTTTGGGCTGGACAATGGTGAACTTATCCTCATTGATGAGCTGCTGACCCCTGACTCATCACGTATATGGGACGTCGACCTGTATAAAGTCGGGCAGGCTCAGCCCAGCTACGATAAGCAACCGGTTCGTGACTGGCTTATTGAGTCGGGGTGGAATAAAGAGCCACCTGCTCCCATGCTGCCCCCGGGAGTCATTGAAGCTACCACCAGAAGATACGAACAGGCTTACGAACGGCTGACGGGGAGGAAGTTGGTTCCAGAAATATCACCCTAGCTCTCTAACAAATCTTTCGTACTTGGTAGTTCGCCACTAAGCCGCTGGTCAATTTGAGTAGCAGCATCAAGGGCTCTGCCTAAGGCTTTAAACAGGGCTTCTGCTTTGTGATGGTCATT
>JBHIFE010000095.1:0-5091 GCA_046760985.1 Dehalococcoidales bacterium | reverse complement strand
ATTAGCCCTTGTTTTCAGAAGCTATCACCCCCTTTCACCAAATCTTTTATAAAATACTAAAACCGACCTTTTCTGGGTCGGTTTCACTATTGGCTCCCCGCCACTCAAGTGACCAGCTACGGGTGGCGGCTCCTCACCCCCCACCGCCAATGGCTCTCTCAGTAGCTCGGAATAACCTTTATTTTCCTATTTTATTGGATGGTAGCAATTATAGCAGCTTAATCAGCTTTGTCAATTGAGCAGATTTTCATTTAGCGGAAAATATCGTTGCTCAGTGCTTCTGGCGGCAGTTTATTGCCTTTTTGTGGCTCAATGACTGACCACAAACGCCGCATCTGCCATTGTTTCAGGCACTGCATTACTTCGTCATCACTGGGCTCGTGCCAGTACTTATAGAAGTCAGACACATAGAATTCCGGCATGAACCCGGTAACACAGGTTATCACTTTATCCGCAATCTTCTCTATCTGTTTTACTGCTGTTGCTGGCGCCACCGGTACCGCGACAATTATTTCTCTCGGTCGGCGGTGGCGCACCGATTCCACTGCTGCCATCATGGTGAAGCCTGAAGCCAGTCCATCATCTATGATTATCACCGTCTTGCCGCTGACTCTAGAGGGTGGTCTATCCTTGTGATAGAGTAGGCTCCGTTGCCGAATCTCGGCTCTTACTTGGCTAACTTGATAATTTATCTGCTCCTTACTCAACCCGGTTTTCTTTACTGCTTCCTCATTGAGAACAATAGTGCCATCATCGGTAATAGCGCCAAAGCCTCCCTCAGGAGTAAGCGGCAGGGGGATTTTGCGAGAAATGACCAGGTCAAGGTCGGCTTCAAGGGCAAGAGCCACCCCCAGTGCTACCAGTACCCCTCCGTTGGGGATAGCCAGCACCACCACAGGTTGCTTCTTATATTCGGCTAGTTTGGTGGCAAGTTGGCGTCCGGCATCATATCGGTTCTCAAAAATGGGTTGCTGACTACGGAAGTGATGCATCTTGTCTCTCCTCTTTTATATCAGCTTAAACTCATTCACATCTACCAGCCCCAGGTCGGTGAGCCTGAGCTCAGGGATTACCGGCAAAGCCAGAAAGGAAAGAGTGGCGAAGGGGGAGGGTAGAGTGGTACATAAATCTTTAGCCACCCGCTCCAGCTTCTCCAGTTTGCCTACTACAGTTTCTAGCGGTTCGTCAGACAATAGCCCGGCGATAGGTAAGCCCAAGCTAGACAATACTTTGCCACCAGCCGTTGCTACCAGACCTCCCTGTAACCGTTCAATCTCTTTTACTGCAGTAAATAAGTCCTCATCACTGGTGCCAACGGCAATAACATTATGAGAATCATGGGCGATAGAGGAGGCTAAAGCCCCTCTTTTTAAGCCAAAGCCGGTAACCAGTCCTAAGCCAATATTACCCGTCGCCTTATGTCTCTCCACCACCACCAGCTTCAGAATGTCCCGGGTGGTATCAGGCACAATAACTCCTCTCCTGACCTTCTCTAGCTTTTTTCGGGTAATTATCTGACCGGGGACAACCTCAATAACCGGCTTGGTTTCTTCGGAAGTCGTGAGCTTTAACGACTCTATGGTGAAAGGCTTAATCTTCACCGTATTGGTTACTCCCCTGTTATTGGCTTGAGGTGGAGTGAACAGTGGTTTTCCTTCTCTGGAGACTAAGCGACCGCGATAGAAGACCCTGTCTATTTGCAGATTAGGTAAATCACTGAGCACAATTAGATTGGCAAAGTAGCCCGGGGCTACTGCTCCCAGCCTGTCCAGACGAAAATATTCAGCAGTATTGATGGTCGCCATCTGAATCGCCCGCACCGGGTCAAGTCCCCGACGAATTGCCTTCCGCACCACGGCATCAATATCACCGTCCCGGAGCAGGTCGGCACAACTGCGGTCATCAACTACAAAAAGGCATCTCTTGTAAGTTTTATCGGTGACCAGAGGCAGCAAGGCATCCAGATTCTTTTCTGAAGAACCCTCTCTAATCATGATGAACATGCCTTGCCTTAGCTTTTCTCTGGCTTCGTCAAGAGACACTGACTCATGGTCAGAAAGGATGCCAGCGGTAATATAGGCAGCAAGGTCTTTTCCACTAACACCGGGGGCATGACCATCAATAACCTTTCCCCGCGCCAGGTTAATTTTGCTCAGCACACTGGCATCAGCCCCAATCACCCCGGGGAAGTTCATTACCTCGCCTAGTCCGATGGTGTCCCGCCACCGCAGAATCTGCCCAATGTCCTCAGGACTGATGCTGGCTCCAGCGGTTTCTAGGTGGGTTGCCGGCACGCAGGAAGGCGCCATTAGGAAAAGGTCCAGTGGTAAGCGGCGGGCACAGTTGACCACATACCTCATCCCTTCCACACCGCAGACATTGGCGATTTCATGTAGGTCAGTCACCAGAGCTGAGGTACCTCGTGGCACCACTGCCTTGGCATATTGCCCGATATCAAGCATGGAACTCTCTAAGTGAGTGTGCCCATTGATAAGAGCAGGTGCCACATATTTGCCGGTTAAATCCAGCACTTGCTTTGCCTGGTGATAATCTCCCACTCCAGCAATCCTGTCTCCGCAAATAGCTATATTGCCTACCTCAATCTCACCGGTGAAGGTATTTATCACCTTCGCCTTAGCCAGAATCAGGTCAGCAGGAAGCTCTCCTTTAGCTACCGAGATTAAGCGAGCTAGTTTGGTTATCACTAACCCTCACCCTCTAGGAAGCATATATCAGGTAAGTTGCGGAACTTCTCATTCAAATCTAAGCCGTAGCCAACTAGAAACTTATCGGGGACAGTAAGCCCTAGATAATCAATGGTAACCGGAATCTGCCGTCGTGAAGATTTATCCGTCAGGGCGCAGAGCTTCAAGGAGGTGGGTCTTTTCTTGCGCAGGTAGTCTAGAAGAAAAGCAGTAGTCAGTCCGGTATCTATTATGTCCTCAATTACCAGCACATCCCTGCCTTTAATTTGTGAGCGAAGTCTCTGCACCACTTTAATTTTTCCTGAAGTCTGAGTACCCTTACCGTAGCTGGATAGTCCGATAAACTCCACCTCCAGCGGAAAATCAAGATGCCGAATAAGGTCAGCCATAAACATAAAGGAACCCTTTAGAATACCTACTAAAATGGGGTGCTTGTCGTGATAGTCTCTGGTGATTTCCGCTGCCAGCCGGCTAACGGTGGCTTCTATTTCCTGCCTGGTGACGAGGACGTGGAGTTTAGATTGAGAATCCATATCTACTCTATAGAGTGAAAAGTAGCATTGTATCCGTAAATATTTTCAGTGAACCAAAAAACAATTGCTCATGCGAATGTTTATCATGGAGCCATCGTACTTGCCCTGTACCGTCACCGTTTGCCCTAACGCCAGCGAATTCAGTTCATGTCCATGTTTCCTGTCAAAGAAGCAGCGAACATCCCCTAATAAGATAGTTTTTTGGGTATCAGTTAGGGTGATATAGAAAATGTTAAGAGTATCCTTGGCTTCTATCCTATTCACTATCCCCGTTACCCTAAGCACCTTATTCGCAAATCTCTTATCCGCGGCATCACCATCTTTTTCATAAGCTGAAAGCAATTCTCCAGCAGTTATCTCCATTGCGGGTGACAATGGCTCAGGCTCAGCTTCAAGTTCGGGTGCTGGCTCTGGCTGGTATATTAGTTCTGGCTCAGAGATTTGCTCGGCTTCAAGCTTGGGTGCTGGCTTTAGCTGGGGCATTGGTTCTGGCTCAGAGATTTGCTCAGCTTCAAGTTCGGGTGCTGGCTCTAGCACTGGCTCAGGTTCAGGCTCCAATGCTGGCTCCGGCTCCTTTCTCGCAGACCATTCTGGCTCATATGTTTTATATTGTTTTTCCTCTTGCAGTTCTCTATAGGTCTTCGGTACCTTTTTATAAGCTTTTGACAGCAGGGGGTAGCCACACAATTGGCATGCCCAATCCTCTGTTCTTGCTGTCTCCTGACCACAATTAGGGCACCTTGGCATTGAACACCTCTTTGTTCAAAGATTATACCACAGTTAAGGCACCTGTCCACATCCGTGTTGTTGTTATTAACAAAAAGTTTCCCGGGGTATTGACAAATCTCTAAATATGATGTATGTTAGAAATATACAACGTTAGATATTTATAACTATAAGGGTAGGATTATGAAAACGAAGAGATTATTCTTAGCTATTTCTATTACCGCCTTGATACTGGCTATCGTACTTATCTCTTTAAAGGCATACTACGTTGCCGTTGCCCTTGTACTGGGAGCATTGCTCATAGGTCACCGCGAATTATGGTCTTTGCTCAGAAGGAAGAAGCTGCCGCCAATTGATGAGAGGGTGAGAGAAAACACCAGTAAATCAATACGAAATGGGTTCATCTTTTTTGTCCTAGCCTTAGCCTTTCTAATGTTGCCCTTCACGGTACGTCTGACTGAGACTCCCGATACAATACATGTTGTGGGTGGTCTGTTCTTATCAGGTGGAACAGTATACCTGCTTTCTTACCTCTTCTATGACCGGGTAGAACCCAGGTTGGGGGAAAGGAAGTTAAGGCTGTTGAAGACATTCTTACTGGTAGCTGGAATATCGCTGGGTGCCTTTATTATTAGTGTCTTCCTGCACAACGCAATTTATGGTCTCTTTATTCACTATTTTGGCGCCGACTTTTGGGACAGGATTGGCTTAGGAGACGAACCTGTCTTTTTCTTCATTGCACTTTTTTCTGTTGCTGCCTTTGCTGTAGGCATTATTGGCAGCTTGGTTATATTTATCAAGGGACTATTCAGCAAAGCCTTGTGAGCGCCTTAAGTAAGGAATGAAGACAAGAATAAAGGAATACCGAGCCAAGCATAATTTGACTCAGGAGAAACTGGCTGAGATGGTAGGAGTCAGGCGGGAAACTATCATTTTTCTGGAGCAGGGGAAATATAATCCTTCTCTAAAGCTGGCACACAATGTTGCCAAGGCTTTGCAGACAACTATAGATAAGATATTCATTTTTGATGATTAGATTTCTAGTCCGCAGATTTTGTAAACCAACCCCAGATTAAGGCTGCGCCGAACAATGTCAGCCAGCTCATCATACTGCTGTTGCCGATTGG
>JBHIFE010000094.1:0-5193 GCA_046760985.1 Dehalococcoidales bacterium | reverse complement strand
GGCTAGATAAATAGCGAATTCTTTTTTTGTCCCGACTACTTCTTTGCCTTCAAATTCTGCAAACTCTTCAGCCATTTAGTTAATCTCTTTCTATATAGCTAGCAAAACAGGTAAAGGCAAAAACTACGTTATTATAACAGAAGTTCCTATTATAAAAAAGAGGAGCCAGTTCTAGATAGCAATAATTATCCAACTCTTTATCGCTAAAAAGCAACTCCTGTATTATACCACCTTTTATAGATAAAACAAGTGTTGACATTTCCAGCCAGTGTCAATAAAGTGGCTTTAGTGCTGGCGCTACTTTAGTTTCATCCTGCTTAAGCTGATGATATAATAACTATAGCCGGGGAGAGGTGTCCGAGTGGTTTATGGTGCCGCTCTCGAAAAGCGGTCTCCACGTATAGTGGAGCGTGGGTTCGAATCCCACCCTCTCCGCCATTTATATTAAGAAAATTTACTAATTTGGCAGACTCTAGAATAAAACTGAACCCCATCCCACAGATTGCGGAGAGGTGCTGGAGTGGACTATCAGGCGCGCCTGGAGAGCGCGTGTAGCCTTTGGCTACCGTGGGTTCGAATCCCACCCTCTCCGCCACCATAAAGGGTGTCTAAGAGGGGCAAAGCCCCTCTTTTTATCACCCCCTCTCTTCTTTGAAGGAGAAGGGGATTAAGGAGGTGAGGTAGACAACCTTTAATTGTTGAGCAGGTTGTCACTATGCTAGAATAGCTTTGAAAATGGGTAACAAGGACATTAAATACTGGGTGGGCTTCAGCAGTATCCCAGGTATTGGGCGGGTGAAACTAGCCCAGCTGGAGAACTACTTTGGCGACTTGGAAGATGCCTGGAAAGCAGCACCTGCGGAGCTAAAAGGAGCCGGACTGGACAGCGGTTCAATACAGGCTATTAGTACCTGGCGACCCAAGATTTCCCTAGAAGCCGAGATGGAAAAGCTAGACCACTATGGTGTTAAGGTCATTACTTTTAATGACCAAAATTACCCGTCCCGACTTAGAGAGATATACGATTATCCACCGCTACTTTATGTCAGGGGTGCCCTGCTCCCTGAGGATGAGTGGTGCCTAGCTATAGTGGGTACCCGCCGAGCTACTGTCTACGGGAGACAGGTAACCGAGGAAATAGTAACCGACCTAGCGCAGAATAAAATTACTATTGTTAGTGGACTGGCTAAAGGAATCGATTCAGTAGCTCATCAGGCTGCTTTAGACGCCGGGGGCAGGAGCATCGCGGTATTTGCCTGCGGGCTTGATATTGTTTATCCCGCGGAGAACGCTAACCTAGCTCGACGTATTATTCAGCAGGGTGCCCTGATAAGCGAATATCCTTTAGGCACCAGACCTAAGGCGGATAACTTCCCGCGGCGTAATCGCATTATGAGTGGACTGAGTCTGGGTGTTTTGGTCACTGAAGCTGATGAGACCAGTGGGGCTATGATAACAGCTCATCTGGCATTGGAGCAAAATAGAGAGGTATTCGCTATTCCTGGAAGTATTTTGTCACCAGCCAGCCGAGGTACCAACTACCTTATTCAAGAAGGAGCCAAGTTAGTTCGCGACTATACTGATATTCTGGAAGAATTGAACCTGACGGCGGTAGCCCACCAGATGGAAATGAGGGAGGTCGTGCCCGCTTCTGAGACTGAGTCATTGTTACTAAAGCAATTAGGTGCCGAAGCAACCCACATTGATGAGGTCTGCCGTAGCACTGGCTTGCCCATATCAACTGTCAGCAGTACCCTAGCCATGATGGAGCTCAAAGGATTGGTAAAACAGGTAGGACCGATGAATTATGTTCTGGCTCGGGAAGTCAGGCAGGAGTACCGGGTAAGAGTGGATTAGGTGCTATACTAAATAATGAAGGACCAATTCGTGCGTAATAGCTTTGATTTGTTTTTGTAGTTATGTCAACCGGGATGAAAAGTTTAGTTATAGTTGAATCGCCGGCTAAAGCCAGGACGCTAAGCAAGATTCTGGGCAGAGGCTATAGCCTTAAGGCTTCGCTGGGTCATGTAAGAGACCTGCCTAAGAGCCGGTTAGGCGTGGACACCAAAAAGGGCTTTCTTCCCAAATATGTGGTGCCCAAAGCTAAAAGCAAAGTTGTCAGTGAGCTGAAGCAAGCTGCCAAAACTGCCTCGGCGGTATATCTAGCCACTGACCCTGACCGTGAGGGAGAAGCAATCGCCTGGCACCTAGCCGAAGTAACCAAAACAAATGAAACACCCTTCCGCCGGGTTGTCTTTCATGAGATAACCAATGCCGCCATCAAACAGGCTTTCAAACACCCCCGCTCCATAGATATGCAATTAGTCAATGCCCAACAGGCACGGCGTGTCCTGGACAGGCTGGTCGGCTATAAAATTAGCCCACTACTCTGGCAGAAAATAAGGCGGGGGCTCTCTGCTGGCAGAGTTCAATCAGTGGCACTAAAGATAATTATTGACCGTGAGCGGGAAATCCAGGAATTCATCCCGGTAGAGTACTGGATTATTGAGGCTGAGCTAACCAGGAAAGCAGAGACAGCGCCCTTCAGAGCCATGTTAATTGGTCTTATGGATGGCACCAAGCTGGACATTCATAACCAGCAAGAAGCAACTGAAATTAGAAATGAACTGGAGCAAGCCGGCTACAGTGTTTCTGAGGTAAGCACAAAAGAGGTAAGTCGCCCACCGGCTCCGCCATTTATCACCAGCACTTTGCAACAGGAGGCTTGGCGTAAACTTCACTTCACGGCGAAACAAACCATGGCAGTGGCACAACAACTTTACGAAGGTCTGCCCATAGGTGATGAGGGAAGTGTTGGGCTTATTACCTATATGCGAACTGACTCCACCCGGGTAGCTCATTCAGCAATAGTTAAAACCAGAGAATTTATCAGTAGTAAGTATGGCGCTCAATTTGTTCCGCCCCGGGCACGCTACTTCACCAGGAGGGTAAAGGGGGCCCAGGAGGCACATGAAGCCATTCGCCCGACCAAGATTCAGCGAGAGCCATCTCTGATTAAGAAATACCTTACGGCTAGCCAGTTTAAGCTTTATGAGCTTATCTGGAAACGAATGGTGGCTAGCCAGATGTCGGCTGCTTTGTTTGATAATACTACCGTTGATATTGAAGCCAGATGTGCCGAGACCAATTACCTGCTAAGAACTTCCAGTTCGGTGAGCAAATTCCCCGGATTTATGATTCTTTATAGTGAGGGTAAGGACGAAGCTGAAGAAGAAAAGAAAGGACTGCTCCCCTCTCTGAAAAAGGGCGATGAACTTGAACTCTTGGGACTTTTCCCGGAGCAGCACTTCACCCAGCCGCCACCCCATTTCACCGAAGCCACGTTGGTCAAGGTGCTGGAGCAATGGGGTATCGGACGCCCCAGCACCTACGCCCCCATCCTTTCCACAATCCAGGAGCGCGGCTACGTTAGCAAGGTTAAAGGGTATTTCCAGCCAACAGAGCTAGGCTTTGTGGTTAATGAACTACTCAGCCAGTATTTCTCGGACATTGTTGACGTTAAGTTCACCGCTCATATGGAAGACGAATTAGACGAGATAGTTGAGGAAAAGAAAGATTGGGTGAGTGTGGTTCAGGATTTTTACACCCCTCTGGAGAAAGACCTGGAAAACGCCTTCCAGCTTATAGCTAAAGTTAAGCTAGCCGGTGAGCTAACCGATGAGATTTGCCCGGAATGCGGTAAGCCTCTGGCAATCAAAATCGGGCGCTACGGGAAATTCCTAGCCTGTAGTGGTTATCCCGAGTGCAAATATACCAAACCCTTTCAGGTCAAGATTGGGGTTAACTGTCCACAGTGCGGTGGCGAGCTGATAGAAAGAATGAGCAAAAAGAAGCGCATCTTTTATGGTTGCAGCAGTTATCCAGATTGCCAGTTTGCCACCAATTTCAGACCCATCCCCCAGCCCTGCCCCAAGTGCGGCGGACTGCTTACTTCGTACAGGGGAAAATGGGCTAAGTGCACTAAGTGCGAGTATAGAGGGAAGTTAGCAGAACCGATAACAACTGCAGGTACCGAACAAGCATAGAAAGCTCCACATGTTATGAGGTACTACTTCCAAAAAGTACGATAAAAATTCTAATTATTTCTATTGATTTATTTCTTGTAATATATTCCTTTATTACCAAAATATGGTGATATTTTTAAAATAAATGGAAAAAATACTTGACATTTTACAAATATTATGCTATTATTTTACAAAAGCCAAAAATATTACTGTAGGAGGTTTTTAATGGGCAGGGTAAAGGATAATGAAACACCAGAAGAACGATTTAAAAGAGTTGCTGAGGCAAGAACCAACGCTGTACTAGATAAGCTCCGGATATTGAGTCACGTGTCCAACCGACAAATTTATAGCTACTCAGAAGAAGATATAAACAAAATCTTTTCAGCTATAAATAAACAGCTTAGAGAAATCAGAGTAAAATTTAACTCTAAGAAAGAAGAAAAGTTTAAGCTATAAGTATTAGGAGGGGTAAAAATGAGCGGAAGGAAAAGACCCAAAGGCCACAGGCTACACGATTTGAAGTTCACTGTGGCAACAAGAATGTTAGACCATATTGGCGTCAGTATGTATAGTAAGTATCCTAAGGCCATCGCTGAGCTTGTGGTCAATAGTTATGATGCTGACGCTAACTATGTAACCGTTGATATTAAATCTGGGTCAGGACTCGCTCCGGAGGAAAAGCTTGTTCGTGCTGTCTTCGTAGACAAATGGGAGGACAAGATTGTCATCCAAGATAATGGCGAAGGAATGGATGAACAAGATATCCGGGAAGGATATATGTTCTTAGGGTCAGAGCAAAAACGGGCTACTAAACGCACTCCCGTTTTTCACCGCCTTCCTATCGGAAACAAAGGAATCGGCAAGCTTGCTGGCTTTGGTATCGCAAAGAGAATAGAAGTTAGAACTGTTAAAAATGGTAAAACTTTTGAATTTTATCTAGACAGAGACGAACTTGAAAAGGCTGAGAGAATGGGGAAGCTAAAAGAGCCTATCCTAGACCGTGCCTCAATGCAATTGAAGGAGTTTATTGTAAAAGGTGAATCTAGCGGAACGACTGTGACACTAAAGAAACTCAGGCCTGAGTGTAGCAGGATAGATGTAGATAAGGTGATTGCTCACATAGCCAATGAGCTTCCCTTAGGCAAGGATTTTAGAGTGGTGGTAAATG
>JBHIFE010000093.1:0-5335 GCA_046760985.1 Dehalococcoidales bacterium | reverse complement strand
CCACACTAGCACAGCACAATTTGGAGGCTACTATCACCCAAGTTGGCTGCATCGGTCTTTGCTATAATGAGCCTCTAGTAGACATAGTTAAGCCAAATCGTCCTCGCATCTGTTATAGCAATGTTACCCCGGAAATCATCCCTCAGCTTATAGAAGATTACATTATCAATGATAACCCTCGCCCTGATTTAGCCTTAGGTACTATAGGTGATGGCAGCGTTGACGGCATCCCCAAGCTTTTTGAGTTACCGATGCTTAAACCCCAGTTAAGAATAGCCTTGCGAAATTGCGGGATTATTGACCCCGAGAGCATCAACCAATATATTGCTCGGGGTGGCTACAGCGGACTGGTGAAAGCATTAGGCATGACACCAGAAGAAGTGATTGAAGAGATTAAAAAGTCAGGCTTGCGAGGGCGTGGTGGTGCTGGCTTCCCCACTGGTCTGAAGTGGGAATTCTGCCACAAGTCTCCAGGAAAGATAAAATACCTAATCTGCAATGCTGACGAGGGTGACCCTGGCGCTTTTATGGACAGGTCTGTTCTGGAAGGCGACCCTCACGCTGTTCTGGAGGGGATGCTTATCGGTGCTTACGCCATCGGAGCTACGGATGGCTATATTTATGTTCGTGCCGAGTATCCGTTGGCTATTGAGCGTCTAAAGCTGGCTCTGCAACAGATGGAAGAGTATGGACTGATAGGTGACAATATTCTCGGTTCCGATTTAAGTTTTCATCTAAAAATCAAAGAAGGGGCGGGAGCCTTTGTCTGCGGCGAGGAGACCGCCATGATGGCATCTATTGAAGGCAAACGAGGGATGCCTAGACCTCGTCCCCCCTTCCCGGCTCAATCCGGTTTATGGGGTAAGCCAACTAACATTAATAATGTGGAAACCTGGGCTAATGTGTCAGCCATCTTACAGCGTAGCGGTGACTGGTATGCCAATTATGGTACGGAGAAAAGTAAGGGAACCAAGACCTTCGCTCTAGCTGGCAAGATAAATCGCACCGGACTTATTGAGGTGCCCATGGGTATTACCCTCCAGGAAATTGTCTATGAAATTGGGGGCAGCATTCCTGATAACAAGCGTTTCAAGGCAGTGCAGACCGGCGGTCCCTCCGGTGGCTGCCTGCCGATGAGCCATCTCAACCGACCGGTTGACTATGAGTCACTGGCTGAGGCTGGTGCTATTATGGGTTCTGGCGGGATGGTGATAATGGACGAGGATACCTGTATGGTTGATGTTGCCCGTTATTTCCTTTCCTTTACTCAGTCTGAGTCGTGCGGTAAGTGTGTTCCCTGTCGTGCCGGAACCAAGCAGATGCTGGACATACTGGAGAATATCAGCCGGGGCAGGGGCAGACTGGAAGACATTGACCTGCTTCTTGAACTCAGTGAATCAATTAAAGCCGGCTCACTGTGCGCCTTGGGGGGAACAGCACCCAACCCGGTGCTGACCACTATCCGCTACTTCCGGGAAGAGTATGAAGAACACATCAAGAGACACCACTGCCGGGCGGCAGTTTGCCGATGGTTGGTCTCTGCTCCGTGCAGTCATACTTGCCCGGCGGGGATAGATGTACCGCGTTATCTCCGCTTTATTGCTAAAGGGAAGCCCGCCGAGTCACTGGCAGTAATCCGTGAGAAAATACCCTTCCCCGCCATCTGCGGTCTGGTTTGTTTTCACCCCTGTGAGGCTAAGTGCCGTCGGGCTCAACTTGATGAGGCGATTGCCATCCGGATGTTAAAGCGGTTTGCCTGGGAGCATGACACCGGCATGTGGAAGCGAAACATTAAGGTTGCCCCAGCCACCGGAAAGGGGGTAGCCATCGTTGGCTCAGGACCAGCCGGACTGACTGCTGCCTATTATCTGGCGGAGCGTGGGCATTCAGTTACCGTATTTGAAGCCCTGCCCGAGCCGGGCGGTATGATGCTGGTTGGCATTCCTGACTACCGGCTACCAAAAGACATTCTCAGGGCGGAGATTAAGGAGATAGAAGATATTGGTGTTGAGATAAGGACAAATACCCGGGTTGATTCAATAGATAGACTGTTTGCAGAGGGCTATAACGCTGTCTTTTTAGCCATCGGGGCGCACCAAGGTCTCAGGATAGGAGTTGAGGGGGAGGACTCGCCACGGGTGATGGAGTGCATTAATTTTCTGCGAGAAGTGAATTTAGGTAAAGAGGTAAAACTGGGAGATAAAGTAGCTGTTATTGGCGGTGGTAATGCCGCTATAGATGCATCCCGGGTGGCACTTCGCCTTGGAGCCAAGGAAGTGAGCATCATCTATCGCCGTACCGAGGCTGAAATGCCGGCTAGCCGGGAGGAAGTTGAGGAGGCTGTTAAAGAGGGAGTCCAGATTCACTACCTAGCAGCGCCATCAAGGATATTCAGCCGAGATGGCAGAGTGGAGCTAGAGTCCATCCGCATGGAGCTAGGGGCAATAGATGCCAGTGGTCGGCGCCGACCCGAACCAATTAAGGGCAGCGAGTTTATCATGAGCTTTGACACCATTATCGCCGCTATCGGTCAGCGTCCGGGGATTCCCCAGCAGTTTAATTTGGCTACTGGTCGAGGCAACGTTATTGAGGTTGACCCTGATACCCTTGCCACCTCCAGAGATGGAGTTTTTGCCGGTGGTGACGCGGTAACTGGACCGGCTTCGGTCATTGAGGCAATTGCTGCCGGCAGACAAGCAGCAATCTCTATAGACAAATATCTGGGTGGCAGCGGGAATATTGATGAGACGCTGGCACCACCTGAGGAAGCAATGGCGCCACTTGAAGAAGCTGAAGAGAAGTGGCGACCAGAGATGCCGACTCTCCCGGTTGAGCAACGACTCAGTAACTTCAGCCAAGTGGAACTCGGTTATACTGACGAAATGGCGATTGAAGAAGCAATGCGGTGCCTGAGGTGCGACCTTGAGGAGCGAGAATAATGAGGAGACACTGTGGACGGAATCACACTAACCATTAATGGTCAAGAGGTTAAGGCGAAAAAGGGAATGACCGTGCTTGAGGTAGCTAAGGCGGCGGGAATCTATATCCCCACCTTATGTCATCACCCTGACCTGGAACCATATGGAGGTTGCCGCCTTTGTGTTGTTGAAATTGAGAAGGTGCGTGGATTGCAACCCGCCTGCACCTACCCGGCTAGCGATGGAATGATAGTCCACACCGAGACAGAAGCGGTCAATAATGTTCGGCGCACTGCCCTTGAGCTCATCATGGTTAACCACCCCAGCGAGTGTTTGATATGCGAGCGCAGAACGGAGAAGAATGGTTGTACTCCTTATGAGATATGTTTGCGCAATGTCGCCGTAACTGACCGCTGTATACTCTGTCCGGCAAATGAGCATTGCGAGTTACAGAAGGTCGTTGACTATCTGGGCATTCATGAGCTACGTCTGTCTCGGAGCGAGGGGAGGTTTGAGGTTGATACCAGTCACCCCTTCTTTGACCTTGACCGTAACCGGTGTATTCTCTGCGCCCGATGTGTGCGCACCTGTAATGAGGTAACCGGTTGTGGTTCCCTTGACCTAGCCTATCGGGGATACTCAATGAAGGTGGTCACCTTTGCTGATAGACCGCTGCTAGAATCATTTTGCTCATCCTGTGGGGAATGTGTAGCTCATTGCCCGGTTGGCGCCCTAATACCCAAGGAGACACACCAGCCAACGGGTGAAGTGAAGACCACCTGCCCCTATTGTGGCGTTGGCTGCCAGATGAATTTAGGCATTAAGGATGAGCGAGTGATAAGGGTCAGCGGTGATAGAGACAATGAGGTTAATCGTGGTCGCCTCTGTGTCAAGGGTCGCTTTGGTGTTGCTGAGTTTATCCGCCACCCGGAGCGTTTGACCAATCCTTTGATGAGGCAAAATGGAAAGCTTGCTGAGGTAACCTGGGATGAGGCACTTAACGAGGTTGCCTCCCGGCTCGGTCGTTATCAGCCAGACGAGATAGCCGTTATCTCCTCAGCCAAGTGCACCAACGAGGAGAACTACGTCATCCAGAAACTGGCTCGGGCGGTGCTGGGCACTCAGAATATTGACCATTGCGCCCGCTTATGCCATTCCCCGAGTGTAGCTGGTCTGGTGCAGAGCTTTGGCAGTGGAGCAATGACCAACTCCATCAGTGATATTAGCGACGCCGGGTGTATCCTGGCTATAGGCACCAACACTACTGAGACTCACCCCGTCATTGGCTGGGAAGTAAGAAAGGCAGCACGTAAAGGAGCCAAGCTTATTGTGGCTAATCCCCGGGAGATTGAGCTTGTCCCCGATGCCGAGCTATGGCTGCAACACCACCCAGGAACCGATGTCGCCCTAATTATGGGAATGTGCCGAGTCATTGTTGATGAGGAGCTGTTTGACTCTTCTTTTATCACCGAGCGCTGCGAGAATTTTGAAGCCTTCAAGGAGTCACTCAAGGGCTTTGACCTTAATTTTGTGGAGCAGACTACCGGAGTACCCGAAGAGCTGATAGTTGAAGCTGCCCGAATGTATGCCACCAATAGCCCAGCAGCTATCCTCTACGCCATGGGCATCACCCAGCATTCGCACGGTACCGATAATGTCATCGCTATCGCCAACCTAGCCATGCTCACCGGGAATGTGGGCAAGCCGGGAAGCGGGGTAAACCCACTGCGGGGTCAGAATAATGTGCAGGGTGCCTGTGACATGGGGGCTCTGCCCAATGTCTACCCGGGTTACCAGGCAGTAAGCAACTCGGCGATTAAGGAAAAGTTTGAGACTGCCTGGGATTGCTCTCTACCAGCTCAACCAGGACTGACCATCACCGAGATTATTGAGGCTGCTTACAACGAACAAATCAAGGCAATCTATATTATGGGCGAGAACCCGGTGCTGAGTGAGCCTGAAGCGAAGCATGCTGAGGAGGCATTGCAAAAATTGGAATTCCTGGTGGTTCAGGACATCTTCCTGACCGAGACAGCCAAACTGGCTCACGTTGTGTTACCCGGGGTAACCTTCGCCGAGAAGGACGGCACCTTCACCAATACCGAACGACGGGTACAGCGAGTGAGGCAGGCAATAGAGCCAGTAGGCAATGCCAAACCTGACTGGTGGATTACCTGCCGGATTGCCCAAAAGATGGGGAAGGGTAACGGCTTTAATTTTGCCAGTCCGTCTCAAATTATGGAGGAGATTGCCCAGCTCACCCCTAGCTATGGAGGCATCTCCTACCGCCGTCTAGAGAAAGATGGCTTGCAGTGGCCATGCCCAACTAAAGACCACCCCGGTACCCCAATCCTCCATACTGAACTATTCACCCGAGGTAAGGGACAATTTGTCCCCCTAAAATATAAGCCGCCTAC
>JBHIFE010000092.1:0-5347 GCA_046760985.1 Dehalococcoidales bacterium | reverse complement strand
GGGCCAAGGTAATCTATGTTCTCAACCGCGGTGGGCGATATGAGAACTTCTCCAAAGCATACAAGGGCAGATACCTCGGGCACCAGCTTGGCGGGCTGGTTCACATTTTCGCCGAACCGGTAGCCAGTGCTAGGAACAGCATCTCCGGCGAGCCGTTTGACGGTCTGCCCAAGTATGAGCCGGTGATGAATGCCGCCGGCAAAATCGTAGAGGATGGTGACTACCCGCTTAGCCTTATCACCTTCAAGGAAATCTTTGGAGGGCATTCCCGAACCGCTTCCAACTACTGGGGTAACTACTCCCTGCAGCCGGAGAACTTCGTGTTAATGAATACTAGGGATGCTGTGGAATACGGCCTCCGCGATGGCGATCTGGTCCGGGTGGTTTCACCAAGCAGCAATGGTATGCTCGACTTAGGGAATGGCCATCAGTATGAGTCCAAAGGCAAGGTCAAAACCCTGGAGGGCATCGGGCTGGGTACGGTCGCCATCTCCTGGCACTACGGACACTGGAATGCCTATGGTGCTAGTGAGAGGATAGAGATAGATGGCAGAAAGATAGTACCCGACGGCAGAAGGGCAAAGGGGCTATGCCCCAACTCGGTGATGCAGCGAGACGACTCGGTAGGCAGGGTCGGACTTACTGACCCGGTGAGCGGTAGTGCCGCCTTCTTCAACACCAGAGTGAGGCTGGAGAAGGTTTGACGCAGAGGCTCCGTGGGAAGACACAAGAATAACATAGCGTTACCGGAAAAGGAACCGAGTGAGTGATTCCTACTATAGCATTTGTCGGCCGATCCAAATCTGGCAAGACTACACTGTTGGAACAGATGGTGAGAGGTCTCAAGTTGAGGGGCTACCGTGTGGCGGTAATCAAGCACAGTCATCATCATTTTGAGGTAGACCATCCAGGCAAGGACACATGGCGGCTCGCTCAGGCAGGTAGTGATGTGGTGGCTATTTCTTCACCAGATAGGATGGCTCTTGTTGAGCATGTTGATAGCGAGCTCCCCTTGGGTGAGATTGCGAGCCACCTCAGCAATAAAGTGGACATCATCCTCGCCGAGGGGTATAAGAATGGCAAAACGCCCAAAATTCTGGTGAGAGACTCCCGGCAGGGCGACGGGCACCTGTGTCTGGGGGAGGACTTGCTGACCACTATTTCAGCTCAGCCGTGTTCAAAGGGTGTGCCGCAGTTTGCCGAGGAGGATGTTGCCGGTATCTTGAATCTGATTGTAGCCCGGATAGGGGATAACCGGGACAAATTTAGAGCTCAAAAGGGAGGTTTTGGTTCATGGCACGGCGGATGTCGACCAGCCGAGTTTGAACAGCTACTGGCCGAGTCGGCAGCAGTACATGGGCACATTTGTCCCGGACAGGTACTCGGTGTTCGAATGGCCATGCGTGGTTGCCAAGAACTGGGTATTGAGAAACCAAAAGAAGAAGCCAAACGCATGTTAGTTTTTGTGGAAATTGACCGATGTGCCACCGATGCCATTCAGGTAGTAACCGGATGCAAGCTTGGGAAGCGAACCATGAAATACGTAGACTACGGGAAGCTGGCCGCCACTTTTGTGGATTTGCAAACCGGAAATGCGGTGCGCTTGGCAGTCCGAGAGGATGTGCGAGATAAGGCAACGCTATATCGCCGCCAGGGACAAACAAAGTACGATGCAGAAGTGGAGGCCTATAAGGTACTGCCAGATGAAGAACTTTTTAATGTAGAAAAGGTGCTGGTACATATTTCAGCAGAGGATATGCCCGGACCGCCACGCCGCCGGGTGATCTGTGAGGCTTGCGGTGAGGGCATAAATGACGGTCGGGATGTTATGGTAGACGGGAGGGTGCTTTGCCGCGCTTGTGCTTATGGGACTTACTACGAGCGTCATGATGCATTAGAAGGGGAATACGCTATTTCCACCGCGTACCAGCAGACCAGCAGAACATGGAATAAAACTGCATAAGGGAAGGCCAAGTCGGTAGTAAATGGAGTCGGCTCCTCATCACCGGTGGTGATTCTTATCGCCTCTCCAGGGGTATCTTGTGAAAATGAATTCCTTCAGATTTAATCTCCACGAGTTGGGCGGAGCACTAGGAGATCTGGGCACTCTTCTGCCCCTGGCCGTGGCCCTAATCACCCTAAACCATATGAACGCTACCAGTGTTTTCTTGGTGGTGGGGTTGGCCTATATAGTAGCTGGGGTCTTTTATCGTCTCCCTATGCCAGTGCAGCCCCTTAAAGCTGTAGCGGCCATTGCCATAGCAGGAGGTCTATCTCCCAACGTCATATCGGCTTCAGGACTGGTGATGTCAGCTTTCTTGCTCCTCATGGCCGGGACTGGAGCCATAAGTTATGTCGCCAAGCTCTTTCCCAAGGTGATAATCCGAGGCATCCAGCTTGGAGTAGGGCTTCTCCTAGTAAAAGCAGGGCTGGTGTTGGTTAGCAAACACCAGGTTATCATAGGCGGGGATGACGGCTTTGTCACCCTGGTCAATCTCTCGATTCCTGCTGGGTGGTTAATTGCCCTAGCCTTGGGGACTATTTTCATCCTGTTCCTGCGTAGCAAGAAGCTACCAGCTTCCTTGGCTCTTATAGCTCTCGGGGTTCCTGTTAGTCTATTCTGGGGCTCATCTCTAGGGTTGTCTAGCCTGCACTTTGGCTTAAGCTTACCCATGGTGGCCATACCCAGCCTGGCAAATTTATCCGCTGCTGTGGTACTACTGGTCATACCCCAAATACCCCTGACTTTAGGCAATGCTGTCTTCGCCACGGCAGATACAGCCAAAACTTACTTTGGTCCTCAGGCTAAAAGGGTGACCCCGAAAGCGTTGCTCACTACTATGGGAGCGGTGAACCTGGGGGCGGGTCTGCTCGGCGGCATGCCTATATGTCACGGTTCAGGAGGGCTGACTGCTCATTTCCGGCTGGGGGCCAGGACCGGTGGTGCTGCCCTTGCGATAGGTATCCCTTTCCTGGCCATGGCCCTCTTCCTTGATGGCAACGTCGTACCCATCTTTGCGCTGGTTCCTTATGCCGTCCTGGGCGTCTTAGTAATATTTGTGGGGGTACAGCATTCTCTGCTGATTCGAGACCTCAGGGGCAGAAGGGAAATCCTGGTAGCTTTGGCAGTAGCCATTCCCGGGCTGCTCACCGCTAACTTAGCCATTGGTCTCGCCTCAGGTATATGTTTACACTTGATACTTACAACTCTATCACGAAGCCGTGGTATTTGGTCTCACCTTTGGTCAATGGCGAGGCGAAAGGCCAGATTGGCACAAAGCCCGCATGGGAATGGGAAGACAGGCCCTGTTAGCTCAGGGGTTTCGCGCATTAGTAGTTCACAGTGAAGCTCATGGAAAGTGTTCTATGACGGTAACAGCAATTGTTCTAGCCGGTGGCAAAAACCGGCGTTTGGGTAGGAGTAAGGCTCTAGAGGTTGTTGGCGGTAAAAGCCTTATTGAGCGTGTAGTCGAACGGCTCAAGACGCTAACCAGCCAGATTCTGATAGTGACCTCTGAAGCACAATTTGACCTCCCACTCGCTTGTAAGGCAGAAATCTTGGTAGACATTTACCCTGGTAAAGGGCCTCTCGGAGGTATATATACAGGTTTGCTGGCTTCTCGGTCTTCACACAGCATTGTGGTCGCCTGTGATATGCCTTTTCTCAATACCGAGCTGTTACGCTATATGGTTGAACTTTCAGCTAATTTCGACCTAGTGGTTCCGCGAGTGGGCAATTTGGCTGAGCCACTTCATGCTATTTACACAAAGAGCTGCTTAACTCCTATAGAATCTATGATTAAGCAAGGCAAGTTGAGTATTCTCGATCTTTTCAGCTTAGTTAAGGCAAGGTATCTAGAAGCTAAAGAAATTGATAGGTTTGATCCCAAGCACCTTAGTTTTTTTAATATCAATACCGAAGCCGATTTGGAAATGGCAAGGAAATTAGCCAGAGGAGAAATGAGTAATGATAAGTGTTGAACAGGCTCTAGAGAAAATTCTCAGCTATGTAGGTGTTCTGGAAGAAGAACAGGCTCCCATTTTAGACTCTCTGGGACAAGTTTTGGCTGAGGATATACATTCTAGTGTTGATATACCTCCACTAGATAATGCCGCCATGGATGGCTATGCCGTTCAATCAAGAGATATCTATAGCGCTAGCAGTGAGTCTCCACGATTTCTACGCGTTGTTGACACTGTCGTTGCTGGTTCTATCCCTGAGCGTGAGGTAGAACCAGGCACAGCCATCCGCATTATGACCGGGGCACCAGTCCCTAAAGGCGCTGACAGTGTCGTGAAATTTGAAGATACCGATGAAGCTCAACGACACAAGTTTTCTACTGAACAGCCTCTCCCTGAAATAGGTATTCTATGTAAAGCTGAGGCTGCTTTGAACATCCGGAAAGCCGGGGAAGATATCGCCAAGGGCTCAATAGTATTGAAGAAAGGAACAGTAATCAGACCAGCCGAAGTTGGTGTTTTGGCCTCATTGGGAAAGAGTAAGGTCAAGGTTATCCGCCGCCCGAGGGTGGGTATTCTAGCCACTGGAAATGAACTGGTAAATATTGGTCAACCGCTACCGGCGGGTAAGATTTATGATAGTAATACTTATAGCGTAGCTGCCCTAGTTCGGCGCTACAATGGCATCCCTAAAATACTGGGAATAGCCTTAGACAGCGAGGATTCACTGGTAACCAGACTCCATCAAGGTTTGAATGCCGACGTGCTGATAACTACTGGCGGTGTCTCGGCTGGGGACTACGATATTGTAAAGGATGTTTTGGCAAAGGAGGGTGAGATTACCTTTTGGGCGATTCGAATGAAGCCAGGGAAACCTCTAGCCTTCGGCACAATTAAGGGAATTGGCAAGGCAGGTGTAACCAGAAGCATACCTCATCTGGGTCTACCTGGCAATCCAGTTAGCTCCATGGTTACCTTTGAGCTATTTGCTCGCCCGGCTATTCTTAAGATGATGGGTAAAACGAATTTCACTAAGCCTACCGTAGAGGCAGTAATAGAAGAACCTATCGTAAATAAGGACGGGCGCCGTGTCTACACTCGGGCGGTAGTAGAAAAGCGCAGTGGTCAATACTTTGCTCGACCAACCGGCCCTCAGGGTTCAGGGATTCTAACCTCTATGACTCTAGCCAACGGGTTGGTGGTTGTTCCTGAGGATAAGGCACAGGTGAAGGCAGGAGACGTAGTCCAGGTAGTGATGCTAGATTGGAGCGAGGAAGTTAATTAAAGGAATTTTGGCATGCAACCAACTATTTCTACCGTGGGAAAGTCAGAACCTGGTAAGACCACATTCTCCGAGAGGGTTTGATTTTGCTCCCGGGAGTGGTTA
>JBHIFE010000091.1:0-5408 GCA_046760985.1 Dehalococcoidales bacterium | reverse complement strand
GCTGGGTAGCTAAGTCTGGTCAGGATAAGCGCTGAAAGCATCTAAGTGCGAAGCCTACCCCAAGATAAGATCTCCCATCCCGGTGATTTATCACCGGGGGTAAGACCGCAAGTAGACTACTTGTTTGATAGGCGGTGGGTGTAAGGGCAGTAATGCTCTTAGCTTAACCGTACTAATGGTCGAGGGCTTGACCTGCTTCAGAGTTGGTATTAGCCAAATTTTAGAGCCAGCCTCAATTGGCTGGCTTTTTGTTTTTTCTCCACCTCCCACACACCCCCTTCTTATCTTTTCCCACCCGCCCGCCCTCGGGGCGTCTGTGGCTTGTTCCTTAACTGGAACAGTTTAAGAGGGGCTTTCGCCCCTCTTTCTGTTTCTTCCCCCTCTGGAAATCCCTCTCTGTCTCCCTTTACCAAAGGGAGAAGCCCGTTTAATCCCTCATATCAGACTTGAATTGTAGCTGATTTAATGATAAAGTTTAATTGGTGTTAAAGGTTTGCTCTTTTTTGCCTTTCTTCAGTCTCTATTCTCTATGAATAATTCCGCAGTTAGGTAAGCTTGGCTGCGGCGTGGGCGAAGGTGAGAAAATAGTTGTATAAGATATTACTGAAACAAAACTTGGTGCCCAATATTCATCTGTTTAAGGTGTTAGCACCGGCGATAGCTAAAAAAGCTCAAGCCGGACAATTTGTGGTTATTAGAATTGATGAAAAGGGTGAGCGCATTCCACTGACCATTGCCGACTGGGATGATAAGGAAGGTAGCGTTACCATTGTCTTTATGGAAGTGGGCACGACAACCTGCAAGTTAGCTTTGCTGAAAACCGGTGATTCTATTACTGACTTTATTGGTCCGCTGGGTTTGCCTAGCCATATTGATGAGTTTGGCACTGTTGTTTGTGTGGCTGGAGGATTTGCTGTGGCTACCATAATGCCTATCGCCAGAGCCATGAGAAGCAAAGGCAACAAGGTCATTTCAATTTTGGGAGCGCGGCATAAAGGCTTAATCTTCTGGGAAGACGAACTGCGTCGCGTTAGCGACCGACTCATCGTTACTACTGATGACGGCTCTTATGGTCGTAAAGGAGTGGTAACCGAGCCACTTAAAGAACTGCTTGAGACCGGAGAGAAGATTGACCGGGTTATTGCTATTGGTCCGAGCATTATGATGAAGTATTGTGCCAAAACCACGGAGCCTTTTGGTGTTAAAACTATTGTCAGTCTGAACCCGGTAATGGTTGATGGCACTGGTATGTGTGGCTGCTGCCGGGTATCGGTTGGGGGTCTAACCAAGTTTACCTGCGTTGATGGTCCTGAATTTGACGGGCATCAGGTAGACTGGGATTTGCTGCTAGCCCGTCAGCGTATTTACCTTGATGAAGAGAAGCGCTCCTTGGAGCAATGGCAGTCTCAATTTAGTAGTAAATAACTGTCTGAGGTAATTAACTGTGGCTAAACTTAACCTGAACCGAGTATCAATGCCAAGGCAAAAGCCTAAAACTCGAGCCAAGAATTTTAATGAGGTGGCTCTGGGCTATAGTTTGGAACAAGCTAAGGAAGAGGCAAGCCGCTGCATCCAATGTCCCAAGCACCCTTGTATTGAGGGCTGTCCGGTAGGTATAGATATTCCTGGTTTTATCAAGGCTCTTAATGAAGGTAATATGCCAGAGGCGGTAAGAATACTTAAGAATAAGAATGCTCTGCCTGGTATCTGTGGACGGGTCTGCCCCCAGGAGACGCAGTGTGAGGAGGTCTGCGTTCTGGCTAAAAAAGGTGCTCCGGTGGCTATCGGTCGCTTGGAGCGCTATGTGGCTGATTGGGAACGGGCTAATATGGGAGAAAAGAACTCACCAGTAGACCCCGCCCCGCCAACCGGTAAGCGAGTAGCGGTGGTTGGCTCCGGACCAGCCGGATTAACTGCGGCGGCTGATCTGGCTAAGTTCGGGCACAGTGTTACCATCTTTGAGGCGCTGCACGTAGCTGGTGGGGTATTAACGTACGGCATCCCTGAGTTCAGGTTACCTAAAGCTATTGTGCAGGCTGAGGTTGATTATGTCACTTCCTTAGGGGTGAAGATTGAGCTAGATTCAGTGGTAGGCAGATTGGTGACCATTGATGAGCTGTTAAGCAATGGCTATGACGCTGTCTTCTTAGGCACTGGTGCTGGGCTACCTATGTTTTTGGGTATCCCGGGGGAGAACCTCAATGGCATTTATTCGGCAAACGAGTTCCTCACCCGGGTCAATCTGATGAAAGCCTATAAATTCCCTGAGTATGATACCCCGGTGAAGGTGGGTAGAAGAGTGGCGGTAATTGGTGGGGGTAATGTGGCTATGGACGCTGCCAGATGTGCCCTCAGGCTGGGTGGTGAAGAAGTCTATATTGTCTATCGGCGCTCCGAGGTAGAGATGCCCGCCCGCCGTGAGGAAATAGAGAATGCCAAGGAAGAGGGTATCCAGTTTAAGCTACTGACTAATCCCAAGCAATTCCTTGGTAACGAGCAGAACTGGGTGGTTGGTATGGAGTGCTATGAAATGGAGCTGGGTGAGCCTGACGAGAGCGGACGGCGGCGTCCCATTGTTAAACCAGGAAGCGAATTTATCATTGATGTTGATGTGGTGGTGGTTGCCTTGGGCACCACCCCCAATCCCCTCATTGCCCAAACCACCAAAGGTCTGGAGACAACTAAATGGGGCACGGTGGTGGCTGACGAGACTACCGGTAAGACAGTGAAGGAAAAAGTTTGGGCGGGTGGTGACATAGTTACTGGCGCAGCAACAGTGATTAGTGCTATGGGCGCTGCCAGACTCGCCGCCGCCGATATAGATAAGTATTTGAGGGGATGATTTTTATATTCTGTAGAATCTAAGAGGGGCTTCGTCCCTCTTTTTATTTCCCCCAAATTTTCTCAGAACCCCCGCTAACCAAATGGCTTCTTTTTCGTTTTATATGGTAAAGAGATTTAAGCGGAGGCTGCAGATGGGGAGAGATAAATCACTGGGTATATTTCTGGTAGTGTTATTTGGGATATTGGGCATAGTTATCCTGACGCTGGCGTGGGTATGGCAAATGTCAGCCTCAGAAAGAATCCTGGCTACTTTCGTCGGCTCATCTGGGCTCTTGGTGGCGTTAAGCCAGGCACTGCTGCTTAAGTCCCCAAAAGCCGGGACAGAGGCTGAGCAGATCTTGGTAAACGCTGAGGTTAAAGATAAGCCTTAAGATACTTAGCCAACCGCAGGTAATAAGCATGAGTGTCTAAGAGGGGCGAAGCCCCTCTTCTTTTTATTTCTTTTCCCGCCCACCCGTGCCCTTAAGCTCGGGACTTTATCCCCCTTCTTTTTAGCCCAAAATTCTAGTAGAATAGACTCAAGATGAGGGAAGGTTCAACCCCTATCCGGCAGCAATACCTCAGGATTAAGCGGAAGTATCCCCAGGCAATTGTTCTCTTTCGCCTAGGAGATTTTTACGAGACCTTTGATGAGGATGCCAAGATTACCTCGCGGGAGCTGGAGATTGTTCTGACTTCCAGGGAGATGGGTAAGGGGAATAAGGTGCCGTTGGCGGGCATCCCTTATCATGCTCTGGATAACTATCTGGCTAGGCTAATCAATCGTGGTTACAAGGTAGCTATTTGTGAGCAGGTAACCAAGCCGGGTGAGACTAGAGGGTTGGTTGAACGTGAAGTCGTCCGCCTGGTAACTCCAGGTACAGTGGTCGAGCCCAGCCTCCTTGACAGTAAGAAAAATAATTACTTAACCAGTTTGGTTTTGGGAGAGGAGGCGGTAGGGCTTGCCTATGTTGATATAACTACCAGTGAATTTGCCACCACCCAACTGCCACTGCCGCGATTGGTCACCGAACTGGAGCGACTGAAACCATCGGAGATTATTACCGCAAAAGGTGCCGAATTATCCGGATTAGGCTTAGCCGCGCCGGTAACTCGTCTTGACAATTATTGGTTTGAACTGGAAGTAGCGCAGCAAACAGTGCTTGACCATTTTGGTGTGGCTACCCTTGATGGCTATGGTTGCGCTCATCTACCCCTGGCGATAAGAGCTACGGGCGCAATCATTCATTATCTTCAGGAAACGCAGAAAGGGGCTCTGGGACAGCTAACTCGCCTTTCTACCTATTCAACTGATGCATTTATGGCACTGGATGTCCAGACCCAAAGAAACCTGGAACTTTTTCAGGGTGGTCGTTATGGAACCGCTGGTGGCTCACTGCTATCAATTATTGACCTGACCAAAACGGCAATCGGGGGCAGGTTGTTAAAAAGGTGGCTGGGTCAGCCATTACTTGACATAACAGAACTGGCTAAGCGACAGGATGCCGTTGGCTGGTTCTATGATAATACACTGGCTCGAAATCAGACTGTTTCCTTGCTGGGCGAAGTGGCTGACCTTGAGCGACTGATTAATCGGGTGAGGAGTAATATTGCTACCCCTCGTGAGTTAGTTACCTTGCGGCGTAGTCTGGAAGTAATACCCAAGCTGGGGGAAATACTTAAGGGTGGCGATAGTAGAATAGATTGGCTGAAGGACGAGCTCAAGCCCCGGCAGGATGTGGTTGATTTGATTGCTGAGGCAATAGTTGATGAATCGCCTTCCAGCCTGGGTGAAGGTGAAGTAGTGATAAGGGATGGTTTTTCTGAAGAGCTGGATAGCCTTCGCCTGGCATCTAAAAATGCCAAGCAATATCTAGCCAATCTGGAGCGTCAGGAACGAGAAAGAACTGGGATTAAGTCACTGAAGATAGGTTTTAATAATGTCTTTGGCTATTATATTGAGGTCTCTAAAGCCAATCTCGGTCAGGTACCTCAGGATTATATCCGGAAGCAGACATTGGTCGGTGGTGAACGCTTCTTCACCCCGGAGCTAAAAGAGTATGAGTCGCTAATTTTGAATGCTCGGGACAGGATTTCTGAACTGGAGACGGCTCTGTTTCAGCGAGTCTGCCGCCAGGTAGCCACTGCCAGCGAGCGCATTTTGGCAGTGGCTGATGTTTTGGCTAATATAGATGTCTTCTCCAGCCTGGCTGAGGTAGCCGTACGCTATAACTATATCCGACCTCAGTTAACCATGGGGAATGAAGTTAGTATCAAGCAAGGGCGCCATCCAGTGGTGGAGAGAAGTTTAATTGATATCAGCTTTGTCCCCAACGATACTTTCTTGTCCAATGATGACGCTCAGCTTATTGTGCTCACCGGACCTAATATGTCAGGCAAGTCAACCTATTTGAGGCAGGTAGCCCTGATTGTACTTTTAGCTCAGATTGGCAGTTTTGTGCCGGCAGATTCAGCGACTATCGGAATCGTTGATCGCATCTTTACCCGAATTGGTGCCGGGGAGGATATCGCTGCGGGTCAATCTACCTTTATGGTGGAGATGGTGGAGACAGCCAATATCCTGA
>JBHIFE010000090.1:0-5486 GCA_046760985.1 Dehalococcoidales bacterium | reverse complement strand
TGCCCAAGGACCATAAAGCATTTTCCACGCCGGCATCAGCTGCGTAAACTCCTTTAACCCCTTCGTCAATAATTCGCCCGGCATTAAGGCTGGTGGCGATATAATTAAGACTCGGGGTAATTGCCAGCCCGCCTAGAACCAAAAGGGCTAAAACAGTAGCTAGGACTTGCCCCTTTTCGTCGCTTATTATTTTCTTCCAAAAACTTAACATCACTACCCTCTAGTTAATAGTCAGAAGTTTGGACGGTGGTTAATCCGGTATTCCCTGGTCTCTCTGGTCTCCTCAAAGAGGGAAGTTAGTTGCACGGTTAGCACCGGGCTCTGATAACTAGCTTTACTGGTATTATCTGGGTCACTAGGGTCATAATAAATATATTCAGCCAGCAGAGTTTGCTCGTTTGCTCCAATGCTACTCCAGTGGCTCCGCTTAAGCTTGCCAATTCCGTCAGAGAGGTCCTCAAAAAAGTAAGTTACCGAATGATAAATTGGGTCACCAGCATCATCCCATTCAGTCCAGCGCAAAACTAATAAATCTGGTAGCGTCAGATTATCAGTAGTCACGCTCTGCGCCATTTGCGTATCACGACTAATCCAGTAGCCAGCGTTCTGTACCTGACGTACCGTAATCATGTAGTCATTATTGCGCTCGGTACCCTTAAAGACCTGAAAGGTAGCCACAGCTGCCGCACTACCGACAAAGGCGATAATAGTGATAGCTACTGCCAGCTCAATGATGGTAAAACCCTTTTCAGCTTGCTTCATCTATCCACCTTATAACCCTCTAGTTTAATTACCTCATTGTCAGAATGTTTAACGGTAACCGTTATCTTCTGGATGCCGTCATCGGGGTTGTGTAAAGGCTCGGCGGCGATTGTAGCCGAATAGTTAATATAATCCTTGCCACTGGGTATTGGTGCGGGGGAATATCCCGTGGCGTTATAGGAGTAACTAGCATTTTTGACCCACTCCATTTGACTTTGAGCTAGACTTTCGGCGGTAGCCCGCTCATCAGCAAGACTGGCTGCTTTGGAGGTAGTAGCCAGACCACTGAGAAAGGCGACAGCAATTGCACCTAGAATAGCCATAGCCACCATCGTTTCAACGAGGGTTACTCCTTGCTCACGGCAAGTAAATATGTTTAGCCTCTGAAGCAGTGGCATTATTTCCCCCCAAAAAGTAGCTAGAATCCCTGTCCATACAGGGAATACATAGCTGAAGTCAAAGATAAGGCAATAAGACCGATTATCAGACCTATAATCACCGTCATGGTTGGTTGAATAAGTGAAATGAGAGAACGCGTCCTATCTTCAGCTTCAGTCTCATAGCTACGGGCTACCGCCAGTAAAGTGGTATCAAGGTTACCGGTTTCCTCACCGACCTTGACCATTTGCACCATCATCGGCAAAAAAAGGTTGTGCTTTGCCATTGGTCGGCATAAGCCTTCACCTTTAACCATATCTTGCTGGACATCAATAAGTGCCCTAGTCATTGCTCTATTACTAGTGCCTCGAACAACCATGGACATAACCTCAGTTAAGGGTAGACCGGCGCGGAACAATAGGGAAATGCTTCGGCAGCAGCGGGAAAGTTCACTAAGGTGATTCACCCGTCCCACGACAGGCAGACGAAGGAGTAGTTTATCCCACTTGTATCTACCACCCGGAGTCTTGATATAAATGAAAGCTAAGCCAGCGACAATAAATATTGCCAGGAGAAGATAAATCCCATGGCTCTGAATCTTGCCAGCAATCGTATTCAGTATCTTGACCGGAAGAGGTAAATCAATCCCAAGTGAGCTATATAAATTACCAAAACTGGGCAGAACAAAGGTGACCAATATACCTATCACCACAATAGTTACCAAGAAGGTAATGATTGGATACATAAGGGCATTCTTAATATCCTTGGTGGTGGTGGCTTCCCTCTCCATATAATCAGCTATCTGCCTGAGCACGGTCTCCAGACCTCCACTCTGTTCACCCACGCCCAGTAGCTGGCAATAAATCGGAGAAAAGACTTCAGGATGCTTGCTTAAGGCTGTGGAGAGCTGATTACCACCACGAAGGTCACAGATTACTTCACCCAAAATCCTCTTTAGAGTGCGGTTGGTTGCCTGTTCCCGCAATAACTCCAGAGAGGTAACGATGTCTATGCCAGATTCAAGGAGCAAGGCTAGATTGCGATAAAAGAGAATTATTTCAGCTGGCTTTACCCGGAACAAGCTTTCCAATAGCCTGTCCAGACTGAGAAACGGGACAAACCTTTTCAGGTTAATTGCCTGGTAACCGACATAACTCAATAATTCAGCTGCTGCTTCTTCGCTTGCCGCCGATAACTTGCCTTTGACTATCTCTCTATTCTCGTTATAGGCGATAAATTGATAGACCATTTATTTTTCATCCCATCTTGAGCTTCTCTTAGGTGACCTGAGATAGTTGCTTGCTAGTCTACAGAGTAGGCATTACGCAGGACTTCGGAAGGGGTAGTAGTATCTGCCTTTACTTTTAACATCCCATCTCTAATCAAAGGTATCATCCCCTCTTTAATTGCCTGGGTTCGTAGCTGAGTAGCGGTGGTGCCATTGAGCAACATTGTCCTTATCTCGTCGCTCATATGCAGTATTTCAAAAATTCCGGTTCGTCCTTGGTAGCCAGTATGGGCGCATGATTTGCAGCCACTACCATAGAGGAATTCATTTCGCTCCTCACCGGTTTCCTTGCTATAGGTCATACGCTCTAGCAAAGGAGCAACCATCGGGCGAGCACAATCGAGGCAAATCCGTCGTACCATTCGTTGCGCAACCACGCCAATAAGCGCTGATGATACTAAAAACGGCTCAACGCCTAAATCAAGTAGGCGCAGAACTACACCTACGGCATCGTTGGCATGGACTGAAGATAGTACCAGGTGCCCGGTGAGAGCCGACTGAATAGCAATTTTGGCTGTCTCAGCATCACGTATCTCACCAATTAGTATCACGTCAGGGTCAAGACGCAGTATGGATCTAAGTCCACTGGCAAAGGTAAGACCAGCTCGGGGATTAACCTGAATCTGATTAATACTCTTAAACCGATATTCTACCGGGTCTTCAATGGTGATAATGTTCCGTCCATTGTGGTCAAGGCTATTGATTGAAGCATAAAGAGTAGTAGTTTTACCGGCGCCGGTGGGACCGCTGACTAGGATCATCCCGTAGGGAACTTTAAGCATCTCTCCATACATTGACAAGCTCTCAGGAAGAAACCCCAATTCTGATAGGCTCATAATAGCCTTGGATTTATCCAGAAGCCGCAACGTCGCCATCTCACCATAAACAGTGGCTATAATTCCGACCCGAATATCTATTGACCGACGACCTTTGGTTTTAACTGAAAACTGACCGTCCTGAGGGCGGTGGTGGTCAGCGATATTCATATTAGCCAGGATTTTAATTCGAGAAATAAGCGGGGTAGCCGTTGCCAGAGGCAGGGAAAGCATATCGTGAAGGGTGCCATCAATGCGATAGCGCACTCGCAGTTTATCTTCTTGCGGCTGAAGGTGGATGTCAGAAGCCCGGGCTTTTACTGCCTCATCTATAATAAGGGTGAGAGCCCGCGCTACCGGGGCATCGGTAACCGTATCTAGTCTAATTCGCTCCTCAATCGTCTCACTCGGCAGAGAGATGCTAGAAATCTGCTTCTCTATTTCATCGTAGGACTGGTAATTAAAGTCAATAGCCTCTTGAATTTCCTCAGCACTAGCTACTTCAGGCTCAATACGCATCTGGCTCTGCGTCGCCAAAGCCTCTAAGGCAAGGATATCGGCTGGGTTGGCGATAGCTACCCGTAGAACGTTATCACTTACCTCCAGAGGGATAGCGGTGTATTGCCTAGCCATTGCTTCAGGAATCAATCCCAAAGCTTCCGGCTGGGGTAAATGCTTTCGCAACCTGGTTCGTGGCTCCTTTAAAGGGAGATTCGGCATCGTTAGTTCTCGGCTCCTCTTTTGATTTTGAACCTTCTCTGCAATCTTATCTTATATAGCCTCTCCTCTGTTTACAATAGCTCTTTGGTCATAGGTAATTAGCAGCATATTGAGGGTATAGCTTGCTTAAGCTCCTTAGTAACACCGCCAGCAAATTTTAGGAGAAAAACCAGGTGATTGATGGTGTAGATATGTTGACATAACTAGACACATGGCGGGGGAAGTGGTATAATTGCTTCACTGGTTCAGTATTATGTATAGTAAGGAGGCGTGGTGAGAGAAGAAGTTAAAAGTTTTTTGAATTATCTGGCGGTGGAGAAAGGCTATTCAGAGAACACGATAGCTGCTTATCAAAACGACTTAAACGGCTTGGTTAGCTTTGCTGAAGAAGAGACTGCTAAGCAAAGCTTGGTGCCCTCATGGGCTAATTTTGGTCGGCAAGGAATGCTGAGCTATATGCTTGACCTTAAGGAGAGGGGTTATGTTCCTACCACAATAGCCCGCAAAGTAGCTGCTGCCAGGTCTTTCTTTGGCTTTCTGGTGGCTGAGGGCATTATCAAGACCGACCCAACCGAGAATATGAGTTCACCCAGTGTGGGGAAGTCATTACCTAAGCCCATCTCAATTAGTCAGGTTCGCCAATTGTTAGACCAGCCAGCCAAGCTATCTACACTGGAAGCAAAAAGGGACAAGGCGATGCTGGAGTTACTATATGCCAGTGGCATGAGGATAAGTGAGCTAGTGGCTTTGAACCTGGGCGATGTGGATACGGAGGGCGGTACCGTGCGCTGCTTTGGTAAGGGGCATAAGGAGCGTCTTCTCCCTATCTACGAACAAGCCGCTAGGGCGGTAAAAGAATATATTGAGGAAACTCGCCCTAAATTGGCACATGATAAGGAGGAGTCGGCTCTTTTCCTCAATCCCCGCGGGGACAGATTGACAAGACAGGGCTTCTGGCAAAAGCTGAAAGAGTACGCCAAAGCAGCCAACTTAGATACTCAAATTAGTCCCCACACCCTGAGGCATAGCTTTGCTACTCATATGTTAAGTGGTGGCGCCGACCTAAGAGCAGTTCAAGAATTGCTGGGTCACGCTAACATATCTACCACACAAGTCTATACCCATCTGACTACAGAACACGTCCGGCGTACCTATGAAAAGTCGCACCCTAGAGCTAAGTAGCGTGTAAAGATGAGCTTAAGTGACTGGTGGAGACAGTGTTAAATGTCTAGTAAGTCCCGACGCAGCAAAAGAAAGCATGTCTTCCAGGGTAAAAGAAAGAAAGGCAGGCAGCGCTTTTCAGCTATGGCTGCTCAGCAGCAAGTAGCAGCTCAAACCACTAAGCCAGCTGTGTCTCCCTCGTTGTCGACTCCCTCAGTAAGTGCTCTGCCCCCGATGCCAAGCCGAGCTCGCTACCCGTATATAGTTGCCGAACTACGAAGATTCGGCATTCTGGCTGGAATATTGCTGGTCATTCTCATTGTGCTGACTTTAGTTTTATCCTAGCCTTTTCCTGGCGGTTA
>JBHIFE010000089.1:0-5557 GCA_046760985.1 Dehalococcoidales bacterium | reverse complement strand
TCTCCAGCTTATGCTTTTCTATCAAGGCCTGCGCTTGGCGTTCATCAGCCACAGCTGTTAGGGCATCCCCGACTTGAGGCACGCTACTTAAGCCAAGGAGTTCGATTGGGGTGGCCGGCTCAACCTTCCTCACTTGTTTACCGGTATCATTAAACATAGCTCGTACTCTACCCCAGGTGGTACCAACGACTACTGTGTCGCCAATTTTTAAGGTTCCCGTCTGGACTAGCACTGTAGCCAACGGTCCTCTAGACTTATCTAGTTTAGCTTCGATAACTACCCCCACCGCTGGACGATTTGGGTCTGCTCTGAGTTCTTCTACCTCCGCCACTACCAGCAGATTTTCCAGTAGCTCCGAAATACCTATCTTCTCTTTAGCCGAGATTGGAACACAGACGGTATCACCACCCCACTCCTCAATAACCAAGCCCACATCAGCTAATTGTTGTTTTACCAGCTCTGGGTTAGCGTTGGGCTTATCAATCTTATTGATAGCTACCACGATAGGCACTCCAGCGGCTCGGGCATGGTCTATAGCTTCTAGAGTTTGAGGCATCACTCCGTCATCAGCAGCTACTACCAAAATGGTCACGTCGGTTATCTGGGCTCCATGAGCTCGCATAGCGGTAAAGGCTTCATGACCGGGGGTATCTAAAAAGGTAATTTTCTGCTCATCAACCTTTACCTGATAAGCACCGATATGTTGGGTAATACCTCCGGCTTCAGTAGCCATTACGTTAGTTTCCCGAATAGCATCAAGCAATCTAGTTTTACCGTGATTAACATGCCCCATAACCGTGACAACAGGGGGTCGTGGTTGTAGGGCACCGCCTTCTTCGCGCTGGGGTGGTTGGTACCTTCGGCTCTCAGCGGTAGCCGGCTTTCGTACTGGTCGAGGCATCGGATGGGCTTCATAACCATAGCTTCTGGCTACCGCTGCGGCGGCTTCATAATCAATGACCTGGTTAATATTAGCCATAATGCCATTTCTCATCAGTTGTTTGATAATCTCTATGGCGCCAATCTGCAAGAGGTCAGCCAGTTGTCTCACGCTTAATGAGTGGGGAATCTCAATGGGCTGTGCCTTTGCTGTTGGAGGCTGATCACCGACCTCCTTGACCACGGGCTCTGTTGCCTCATTTGGCTTGCTTACCTTTGCCACTAGTTAGCTCCTTTTAGATGCTCTTGGGCATAACTAATAAGCTGTTCTCGATTATCTGAGGTAAGGCGGCTTCGTAAAGCATGCTCTAGCCGATTACCTTTTAGTCCAATCTCCCAGCACTCTCTTGCTCGACATAGATAGGCACCACGTCCAGCTTTCTTACCACTGGGGTCAACCTCCACATTACCCTCAGTAGTACGAACCAAGCGAATTAACTCCTGCTTATCCCTTATCTTACGACAGCTCACACAAGTCCGCTGAGGTATATGTTTAGTGGAAACAGAGTGGTGACTAATACTCCTCCTCCTCGTCAATAATGTCTGAATCTCGGCGCATTTTCCTAATCCTGATGCCATCCTCAGCCCTTTCTTTGTCATAAGTACCTTTCTTTTTCTTCCTCTTGGCTTTAGCTCCTGGCTTAGCCGGTGCCGCTACCGAGATATCTTCAGCGAACCGAAGTTGAGGTTTCTCCTCGCCTAGTTGGGGTTCAAAGAAAACCGGCGGTGGAGTGGCTGTTTCTTCAGGAGTTGGTGAAGGTTCAGCTGCCTCCTCCACTGGTGTCTCCGCCGATACTGAAGCCGGTTCCAGAGTAGCCGGTATTTCGGCAGAAGGTTCCTTCTCAATTATGGGCTCTTCGGCTACCGCTTCTTTTTCTTCTGCCTCGGTCAAGGGTTTAGCTTCAGCTAGCTTCTCTGCTTCAGCCGCTGAGGCACTCTTAATGTCAATTCGCCACCCAGTAAGTTTGGCGGCAAGCCGAGCATTCTGTCCTTCCTTACCAATGGCTAGCGAGAGTTGCTTATCTGGGACAACTACAGTAGCTATCCCCTGTTCCTCATCAAGCTCAACGCTCAATATCTGGGCTGGGCTAAGAGCATTAGTAATAAAGGCAGAGGCATCTGGATTCCACATAATGACATCTATCTTTTCACCGCCTAGCTCATTGACGATATTCTGTATCCTGATGCCACGCAATCCAACGCAACAACCAACCGGGTCAATACCTTCTTGGCGTGCGGCAACAGCCACCTTACTCCGATAGCCAGCTTCACGAGCAATTGATTTTAATTCCACTGTTCCATTGAAGACCTCAGGAACCTCCAGTTCAAAAAGCCGGCGGAGTAAATCGGGGTGAGAGCGTGATACTATCACCCGGGGTCCTTTGGTGGTCTGAGCCACCTGTAGAAGGTAAACTTTAAGACGTTGACCTACTCGGTACCTTTCATTGCGCATCTGCTCTGACACAGGCAATATTGCTTCGGTTCTGCCCAGGTCAATAAAAATCTGTCCTAGCTCAATACGCTGCACTAACCCGCTGACAACGTCGCCTTCCCTATCAGCATATTCCTCAAATATGGCGCTATGCTCGGCTTCATGAAGACGTTGTAAGATAACTTGTTTTGCTGTCTGAGCAGCAATACGCCCGGCATTACGTGGAGTAGCCTCTACCATGATAGTATCGCCAATTTGTGCATCTGATTTGATTCGCTGTGCCTCGTCAAGTGATATTTCCCGCCGACTATCAGACGCTATCTCAACCACGGTTTTTTCAGCCCACACTTCAACCCTGCCATTATTAGGATTAATCTTAACCGAGATATTCTGGTTAGCGGCAAAATTATCCTTCCTATAGGCTGATACCAGCGCTGCTTCTACAGCGGCAACAACCACTTCCTTAGGCAGGTTCTTTTCTGCCGAGAGCTGAGTTATAGCCAGTAGAAAGTCGCTCTTCATTTCAGTTCAAATCTCCAAATTACATAATTAAAAAAGTGGGGCGAAACCCACTTAACTAGATAATCCAAGTTATATTAAATATAACATACTTATGCTGAAAATTCAAGCACCCAATTAAATAATCTTATTGGCTAACTCCACTTTTTCATAATCCCTTTCGCCAAATATCTTGCTGCCTATTCTCACTATATTAGCACCTTCCTCTAGGGCGATTTTATAGGAATTCGTCATTCCCATGGAGAGATATTTCATCTCGGTGTTGGGTAAATTAAGTTTTTTAATTTTCTCAAATAGTCTTTTCGTTTCTACAAAATAGGGTCGGGAATCTTCTGGATTGCCAAAACGAGGTCCCATGGTCATCAGCCCCATTAACCGGATATTTGGACAAGCTGAAATCTCTTTAGCTAGTTGTTCCGCATTCTCGGGAGAGACGCCTGATTTTTGTTTTTCACGACCACTGTTTACTTCGATTAATACCGGCATTATTTTGCCAATTTGAGCGCATCTTTTATCAATCTCCCTGGCTATTTCAACCGAATCAACGGTTTCTATCATATCAAATATTTTTACCGCTTTTTTCACCTTATTTCTTTGAAGATTCCCGATAAGATGCCATTTCGCTTTGTTGCCGACTACTTCGTAGGCTCTTTCCGCTTCTTGAACATAGTTTTCCCCGATAATTCTTATGCCGGCTTCAACTGCCTCTAGAATTTCTTCGGGTTTTCTTGTTTTGGCGGCAGCTACTAATTGAACTCCGTCAGGCAATTCACTTAATATCTGGCTAACATTCTGCTCAATTGTCATGAGTAACTCAGCACTGGGGTATCAGTATAAGAGTCTTCAATTTATTCGGTTTTTATTTCCATTTGTTCCAGTTGTTTCTGCCGTTGTTCCTGCTGAACTCTTATTGCTTCCTCATATTGTTTATAGTACTCTTTGAGGTATTCTTGGTAGGCTTCCAAAACTTCCTGATTATAAGCTTCTTGCTGCTCCCGATAGGCTTTCAACTGCTCCTGATAAGCCTTATAAGCCTCATACTTTCTTAACTCCTCCTGATAAGCTTGTTGCTGGTCTCCTCCCAACCCAAGGATTTCACAAGCCGAGAGAACAGGCAAAGCAGCCAGTAGCATAACCAATAAGAGACCTTGCCATAGTTTCATTTCATCCTCCTGTTAGCTCCCTACTTTTATGCTATTTTACCTTACCAAATCAGCTGACTCAATATCGGTTACTCGTGCCTTTGAGGTATCTTTGTCAATCGGGGTAGAAATGATTACAATTTAAGCAAAACAGGACAATCTAGAAAGACAGACTTTAGGCTCTGGGAAATAGCATACTTATATAGAGGAGGAAGCTTATGGGCAAAATTGCGCTGGGTGCGCAAACATTGATTTACCCCATGCCGGTAGTCTTAGTTGGGGCAAATGTTGATGATAAACCAAACTTTATGGCAGTGGCTTGGTGTGGTATTGCTAACGGTGAACCACCAATGATTTCTGTAGCCATACGACACACTCGGCATACTAACAGAGGTATTAGGCAAAACTTGACTTTTTCCATTAACCTACCTTCGGCTGATAGGGTAAGGGAAACCGATTACTGCGGTCTTAGAACCGGTGCTAAAGTTAATAAAGCAGAGGTCTGTCAGTTTAAGGTATCTTATGGCAAATTAAACAGCGCCCCGCTTATTGAGCAATTTCCTGTCAATCTAGAGTGTAAGGTCGTGCATATCCTGGATTTAGGGAGTCATTCACTTTTTGTTGGCAGAATTGAAGAAGCCTATGTCTCGGAGAACTATCTTACCGATGGGAAACCAGATATTAATAAAATTAAACCCATTAGCTACATTAAATCCCCATACCGTCAATACCGACTTCTGGGAGAGGTCGTAGCTGAGGCATACAGTATCGGCGAGGAGCTCAAATCAAGAGAATAATCGTAAATGCGGTTAGTTCAATACTGTAGCCTTGTTGAGACACCTGTGGTAAAATAGTGGCTGTGTCCGATATCCCTTAGTTTCTGGGGTGGGGAGGAAAGACGGCATATTTTGCGGGGAAGTGTCGGAACTGGCAGACGAGCATGACTTAGGATCATGTGCCGTAAGGCGTCGGGGTTCAAATCCCCGCTTCCCCACCAAAATTTGGTTGTATTTTTATGAACTACTTGGACAATAAGGAGGACATATCATATTTTGAGTTTGGGCCTTGTCCCAAGTGTGGGAAATTGTCGCTATCACCACTTGCCCGTGTAAATAGCCTGCACTTTGCTAATTTTATGTATTATCTTTTACGTTGCGAAAATACCATCTGCAATAACATTGGGTGGGTAGTTACTGATAGAAGTGAAAAATCATTTGAGAAGAAATTTTTATTGGTATTGACAACAAAGAAGCCTAAGCCTCCCAGCGATGAGAAAGTGCCTCTAGCGGCTGCCATTAATAGTTATTTAGAAATGGAAAACAATTTAAAGCACGGTTGAAAAATATAAATAAATCTCTCTGAAAAGTCAAGCCATTTTTGAACTGAACTACTCCACTTTTTTTTTAATAATGAGAAAATAAATAGAGATTGCCACGCCTTCGAAATCTCTTGAAAAACACTATTATTAGAAATGGAAAAACTTTGGCATCTTTTACTAAGCTAAAATAAAGTATTAGTACTGATA
>JBHIFE010000088.1:0-5604 GCA_046760985.1 Dehalococcoidales bacterium | reverse complement strand
GCTGAAGCTGTAGAACGAATGAAAGAGATAAACGAAGCGTACGCTGTCCTCACCGATGCTCACAAACGGCAGCTGTACGATACCTATGGTCATGCCGGACTTGAAGGCTACACCCAGGCGGATATCTTCCGCGGGGTGGACTTCTCCAGCCTGTTTCGTGAGTTCGGGTTAAGAGACTTTTTCAGTTTTGGCGATAGCCTTTTTGACAGCTTTTTTGGCAGGAGAACTACCAGCAGAAGAGGACCGAGAAAAGGGGCAGACCTCAGGTACGACCTCACCGTAAGCCTGGAAGACGTTGCTTTTGGTGTTGAAAAGGTCATAGAGCTGCCCAGAGTAGAGCAGTGTCTTGCCTGTAGCGGCACCGGGGCTGAGGCTGATGGATTAGAGCGCTGCTCAAGCTGCCGGGGCACAGGGCAGATTATCAGAGAGCAGAGGTCAGGCTATAGCGTGTTCCGCCAGATCACAGTCTGTAGCAGGTGTCACGGTCAGGGCAAGGTGGTAAAAAAAGCCTGCAGAGAGTGTAACGGCAAAGGAGTTATTGAAAAAGCAACGGAGATAAAAGTAACGATACCTGCCGGTGCTGATACGGGTTACCAGATTAAGGTTGAGGGAGAGGGTGAAAAAGGTGAGGGGGTTCCCGGTGACCTCTATGTTGTACTTCATGTAGAGAAGCACCCTGTTTTTGAAAGGCATGGTGACGACATTTACCTGCAAAGAGAAATAAATTTCACCACGGCAGCCCTTGGCGGTGAGATAATAGTGCCTGCCCTCAAGGGCGAACTCAAGGTAGACATACCCGAAGGGACACAGACCGGCACGGTTTTCAGAATAGAGAACCAAGGGATTCCACACATTGACAGCTATGGTAAAGGGGATGAGTACGTGGTTGTGAAAGTGCTAACGCCGACAAACTTAAGCGGTAAAGAGAAGGAATTGCTGAGAGAATTCGAAAGATTACGGCGGAAGTCAGATGGTCAGAAATGAGGTGATAAACATGGAGTTTTCCCCTCTAGCTAGAGAAAAGTTAGCCCAAATCGGCGAGTTGACTCAGGAAGAGAAGACGAGGTTGAAACATTCCCAGCACCTGGCTTCTGTCCTCGCCGATTATTTCACTGCCAAGCTGAGTCCCGAAGATCTGTGGAAGAAGCTAAAGACACAAAAAGAAGAGGGCAGGGGATTTTTGCTACGAGAAGCCCAGCTCAAATTGATGGATGCCATAAATCTGTCAGCCAGTGAGAGAGATTTTGACAGACAACGCCGCGGGATTCTGGCTGTGGAAACACTCAAGAACGAAGGCAACTACACAGCCCTGGAGCAGAGCCTGGACTCCATTCAGAACCTGCGCCGGCAATATAGAGAGGGAAGCGAAAAAACCTTTAGGGTCATAAAAGGGAAGATTGAAAAACAGGTCAGGCTGGCAGCACAAGCCGGGGCGAGGGGAGCATCGATTGATATTCAGGGTTCAGTGGAAGCCACGGCAAAGGCTAGTCCGGGTGGAAAAACTTCATATCAGAGCACGAAAGTAGTTTTAGCCAGAAACTTAAAGACCAACTCGTCAGATTGCGGCAAATAGTATAGCTATATCAGTGTCCTATGGAGGGAATGAGACAGGTAGAAATCAGCCGGACGAACTTCGTGAGGGCGGTGATGCTTGCAGAACAGTGCCAGCGCCCACGGGACGAAATCCGCGCTTTACAGGAGCTAGCTTTGAAACAAATGGCTTGTGACTACCGAAATGCCATCGCCCTGCGCCATCTGGCACAGGAATGGGGATTCTCAAGAACGGAGCTGGAAGGTCTCTTGATGAAAGCCGTAGCAGAGCACGAAAGTAGAGTTGATAGGACACGTTCAGACCTCTGCTACGATGCTGCAACCGGAAAGTACCTAACGCTCAGGCAATGGGTAGAGCAATTCCTGAGAGGAAAGTGAGGAGTTAGACTGCGAAGCTGTGTGTCAAAAGAATCTATTGTCCGGGATGTCAAAGGCTGGTCAGGAGCCACCAGAAGGGAAAAGACCAACAAGAAGTTACCGATGTTACTCTGTTGGATAGCCAGCAGGGCAAAAAATTCTTTTGCCCCCTCTTCTAACGGAACTCTAACACTTTTCTAGCGCCCTTCTAATACAAAGTGGTCTATACTCAAAAATAGGGAGGCTGGTCATAAATTGCTACAGAAAAGAAAGGAGGCCTGAATGGTAACCAAAGCTAAAACGGCAACTCAGTTGAAGCCACTTGGCGACCGGATTGTGGTCAAGCCCATCAAGCGGGAGGAAACAACCAAAGGAGGTATTATCCTGCCGGATACAGCCAAGGAGAAACCGCAGGAGGGAGAGGTCATTGCTGCCGGACCGGGCAGGCTCACTGACGATGGCAGGAGGATAGAAATGGAGGTGAAGAAGGGTGATAAGGTGATGTATGCCAAGTATGCCGGCACAGAAATTAAGCTCGATGATGAAGAGCTTCTCATTCTGCGAGAAAGCGATGTGCTGGCTAAGATGACTTGAAAAGTTTCAACTAGGGCGTAGAAGGAGGTAAATAAATAATGGCAGCTAAGCAGATAATCTTTGATCAGGAAGCCAGAGAAAACTTCAAGAAAGGTGCTGACGTACTGGCAAATGCGGTCAAGGTGACTCTTGGTCCCAGAGGACGAAACGTGGTGCTGGATAAGAAGTTCGGACCACCAAACAGCACTCATGATGGGGTTACTGTAGCCAAAGAAATTGAGATTGAAGACCCGTTTGCCAATATGGGCGTTTCGCTTATCAAAGAGGCGGCTAAGAAGACCAGCGATGACGTGGGTGACGGCACCACGACAGCTACCGTCTTAGCCCAGGCGGTCATTCGGGAAGGCTTCAAAAATATCGCCGCCGGCGCCGATGCCATGGCATTAAAGCATGGCATGGAGAAGGCTACTGCTGCCGTCATTGAAGAGCTTAAAACAATGGCTAAGCCGGTAAACACCAAAGACCAGATGACCAAGATCGCTACAATCACGGCTCATGATGCTGAAATTGGCGAGATTATCGGCGAGGTCATGGACCGGGTTGGTAAGGACGGGGTCGTCACAGTTGAGGAAGGCAAAGGCATAAGATTTGAGACTGAATATGTGGAAGGGATGAAGTTTGACCGCGGCTACATCAGCCCTTACTTCATCACTGATGCCGAGAAAATGGAGGCAGTCATTGAGGACCCCTATATTCTTATCACCGATAAGAAACTCTCGGCTGTAGCCGACCTCTTACCAGCCCTGGAAAAGGTCAGTGCTGTCGGCAAGAACATCGTCATTATTGGTGAGGATATTGAGAAAGAGGCACTGGCAACCCTGGTGGTGAACAAACTTAAGGGAACCCTCAATTGCCTGGCAGTAAAGGCGCCTGGCTTTGGCGACCGCAGAAAAGCAATGCTGGAAGATATGGCTATCCTCACCGGTGGTCAAGTGATTACTGAGGAAAAGGGGAGAAAGCTTGACTCCGTCACTGTAGAGGATCTAGGTCGAGCTAGGCGAGTGGTTGCTGACAAAGATAACACCACTATTGTTGAAGGCAAGGGGTCTCAGGAGCAAATCAAGGCAAGGGTGAAGCAGATAAGAGCCCAGATCGACGAAACCAAGTCCGACTATGACCGGGAGAAGCTTCAGGAGAGACTGGCTAAGCTAGCCGGCGGTGTTGGCGTAGTCAAAGTCGGCGCTCCAACCGAGGTTGAGCTTAAGGAGAAAAAGCGACGTGTTGAAGGAGCCCTTGCCGCAACCAAAGCGGCGGCTGAGGAGGGCACCCTGCCTGGTGGCGGAGTTGCTTTCATCAACGCTCTACCTGCCTTGGACAAGCTTTCTCTGGAAGGCGACGAACTGACTGGGGCTAATATCATCAGGCGAGCGCTTGAAGAGCCCCTGCGACAGTTGGCAATCAACGCTGGACATGACGGTGCGGTTGTTCTTGAAAAGGTGAAGGGTTCCAAGAACGGCTTTGGCTTTGACGTCATCAAACAAGAGTACGGAAATATGGAAGAGAAGGGCATCATCGACCCGCTGAAGGTTACCCGGACTGCGCTTCAGAATGCTGCCAGCACAGCGGCTATGGCACTGATTACTGAAGCACTGGTTACCGATATCCCAGAGAAGGAAAAGGCACCCGTGCCTCCGATGCCCGAATACTAGGCTAAATAAGGCGACAGGTTAAGTAGCTGAACGGGGGGTGTCTCTGAGCAGGGTATTTTGCTGCGTTTGAGGCTCTGTCGGAAGCGGAGAACGCCGATTTATGAGTATCACTGTCGCGAGTGCGGTCGACAGTTTGAAAAGCTGGCCCGTAGCTTTGATCCGGGCGAGGTAGGCTGTACCTTCTGCCATAGCCTGAATGTGGGGAGACTTCTGTCTTCACCTCTAATCAGGATGGGCAAGGGCTCTGAAGTGATAGATGGTATCAGGTTCCATCCCGGTCAAAACCTGTGAGAAATGCTCGCCCGCTACTTTGGTTTGTATCGGGGTAACGTTACCGTAGCCCTCGGTCAATCCCACTGCCTTCAGCAATGGGATTACCAAGAGCATTGTCGTTAATTGAAACTGGAGTTGAGTCCCTACCTACACGGAGGCCGTAGTTCGTGAAGTTGCTAATACGCTGAGTTCTATAGGTATCTTTTTTGCGGGTCTAGGTATCTTATTTGTAGGTTTTGGTTGTCTTTGGTGGTGTACGCTATACTCAAAAACTAAAAAGTAATACTTCTGGTATACTCAATACCATACTCAAATCAGACCAGCCTACTACTAACGTGAGATAGGCGACCTGTCCCCCCAATGCCGTAACCACATCCCCCCCCGCCCAGGGGTTTTATCATTTCTTCAAAACATTGTCAGTGACCAGAGAACCCACCCTGAAATTCGCTGAAAAGCAGCATAATAACGCAATTGCAGACGTTAATGAAGTTAAAAACTTGTCCTCCCTGATAACACATAGACTTGACACTCTAGTAAAACCAGCATTGTATAATGGAGCAAATGATAGAAGGTAGATGCCCAAAGTGTGGCTGTTGTTACGTTGGATGGGCATTACGATTCCCTCGTAACCAAACTTGCTCAAATTGTGGCGCTGCATTGGAGATTTTTCAGGATGGAAAACGTATTTCTGGAGGGTACTCACCATTTACTGCAGAAGAGCTTTCTCCAGGTGTGTCCCCTAATGTCTCTACTCCCAGTGAAGAGACTAAAGACATTAGCTCATAAGCTAAGCACTATCCCTCAGTCTGAGACAGCGCCTCACTGTAACATAGCTTAGTCCTAATGTGCGGGCAAGTTGCCCCGCACGCATTCCAGTTTCAGCATATCGCCAATAGGTCGTTCATTCAGGGCTACTCTACCCAGCGATATTGCCCTGTAGTATAATAATAGTTACATTGGCTGAAGTAAGCCTAAACTGGTTTAGGGAGGAGAAAAGTGGGTAAGCATAAACCCACCGCAGAATTCATTATCGGCATACTATTAGCTCTATTCTTTGGTATTGCCCTATACTTTCGAGTTTATCTCCCTTATGACCAGGTCTTCACGGGTGACTGGATAAAGTTTACTAATAATTAAGCCGTATTAAGGGGTACAGGCATTGAGGATTAGGATAAGAAAC
>JBHIFE010000087.1:0-5643 GCA_046760985.1 Dehalococcoidales bacterium | reverse complement strand
AGGTGGAGCGGCTGGTGACTGAGGATAAATTAAGGGAAGTCCCGGGGGTGGGGGAGGCAATTACCAAAAAGATTACCGAGCTGATAACTACCGGGAAGCTTGGCTTCTACGAGAAGCTGAAGTCGGAATTTCCGGAGGGAATCAGCACTCTACTTGATGTGCCCGGCATCGGACCCAAGACGGCGATGCTTCTTTCCAGCGACCTGGGGATAAGCTCGGTGGATGAGCTTGAGGCAGCTATTGTTGGGGGTAAGGTGGCTTCATTGCCCCGTCTGGGAGAGAAGACTGCCGAGAATATTCTGCGCCAGATTCAGGCACTGAGAAGAAAGAAAACCGAGCAGCGTATTTCCAGTGGAGAGGCACTACCGCTGGTGGATGAGATTTCGGCGCAACTTAAGGGGGTGCCCGGGCTGAAAAATCTGGCTCCGGCGGGGAGTCTGCGCCGTTTTAAGGAAACAATAGGTGATATTGACCTTATGGGGACGGCGGATAATGCCAGGGAAGTAATGCACGCCTTCACCACTCTACCTCAAGTCAGGGAAGTTTTAGCCAGCGGCACAACCAAGGCAAGTGTGATTACTTCTGGGGAACGTCAGGTTGACCTGAGAATAGTAGCCCACGACTCCTTTGGCTCTTTACTACAGTATTTTACCGGTAGTAAGCAGCATAACATTAATCTCAGGGAGAGGGCGCGCCGGCAGGGACTGAGTTTATCTGAATATGGAATCACCAATCTGGCAACGAATGAACTGGAGAAGTTTGCCACCGAGGAAGCTTTCTATGAGCGGCTGGGGCTTCAGTTTATCCCTCCCGAAATACGGGAGGGTCGGCAGGAGATAGAAAGAGCGGAGCGAGGCACCATACCCAGATTGGTGGAACTATCGGACATAAAAGGCGACCTCCATGTGCACACCAACTGGAGTGATGGGCGTGATACCATTGAGGCAATGGCTCTGGCGGCTAAAGCCCTTGGCTATCAGTATCTGGGTATTTGTGAGCATTCCAGCGGGCTGGGTATCACTCATGGTCTGGATGCTAAGCGACTCAGACAACAGGTATCGGAGATTAAGGAACTTAACCGCAAAATCAGTGGCATTCGTATCTTAACCGGTATTGAGGTGGATATTCGGGCTGACGGCAGTCTGGATTTGCCTGATGAGCTTCTGGCGGAGCTGGATATTGTTACCGCAGCAGTTCATTCGGCGATGAATCAGAGTCAGGAGCAGATGACGAGGCGAATTATAAGAGCAATGGAAAACCCCAATGTGGATATACTGGCTCATCCGACCTCTCGTCTGTTACCGGACAGGGAGCCGGTGGCGGTGGATATGGAGGCTGTGTTTCAGGCGGCGGCTAAAACCAATACTGCGCTGGAAATCAATGGTATGCCCAGTCGGCTGGACCTTAAGGATATTCATGCCTATCGGGCTAGGGAGCTAGGAATAAAGCTGATAATAGGCACTGATGCCCATAGTACTGACCACCTGGGATTTATGCGGTTCGGGATAGGCATAGCGCGGCGGGCTTGGTGTCGGGCGGAAGACATACTGAATACTAAACCACTGGCGGAATTTATCGCTTATCTGAATTCTCAAGGTTAGGTTGTAGAATGGCGGATTTGGCTAACCAGTTACCATCTTCTCAGTCGCTCTCGGTTAGTGCTGTGGAGGCGGTACGACATCTAGAGCAGGCAATTACTGGCGGTAAGCACTGGTATATTGCTTTACTTGAGGCTATCGGCTTGTGGGGTGCGGCTGAGGAAGTCCATAACGGGCGTGTTTATCGCTATCTTATTGCTGGTGAAGCCTTTGACTGGCTGCTTCTAGCAGAACGCCTTTGTGAGGCAGTAGATGATTTATTGCCTAGTGAGGAAAAGGAAGCTCTCCTTTTCTATGGCAAACCACCGCTCAGCTTAAGCCCGGAGCGAGTGAAAAGGCTCATTGGCGGGAGTAAGTATAATCAATATCTTAACTACTTTTACGGGATTATTGTAGAGCAGGCTCTAATCTTGACAGTACAGGGGGAAGTGCAAAAGGAAAGAGGAACACTGGGCTACAATAATGAATATGATACAGCTGGTGAGGCTTACCGCCGGATATATGGTGCAACTAAGGCGGAGTTGCTTAAACGCTTCAGGCGTGAGAAAGGCTATCCTCAGCTCAGGTCGGCTACTCTAACTGAGTTAAAAGAGTTCACCTACTGGCTATTTAAATATCGGTTGAAGCAGTGTGACAAAGCCAGGGTTGCCAGTGATACCAAGAAGGCGGTGGAACGATTAAAGCGTCAATGGGCGGACAGGGACTTTTCTGGAGTGCTGGTAACTGATAAGCTACTCACTAGATGATATTTGATTTCTAGTCTATTTTCCTTGCTTTAAGCTGCTTTTGGTGCCCTCACCACAAGTACCGGGATATTTGCTCCCCGTAGTACCTTATCAGTAACACTGCCGAAACCCCACCGACCAATACCCGACCGACCATGTGTTGACATAGCCACCAAGTCAGCGTTAGTTTCTTGAGCAGCTTTAATAATCTCCTCGGCAGCATGACCGGTTCTCACTTCACATTTCACAACAGCTCCTTTGGCTCTTAAGCTGTCACCAGCCTTATCTAGGTAATCCTCAGCTTTCTTCTTAATTTGGTTCAACTCTTCCTGAGTATAGGGGACATAAGCACTTTCAGCGCCACGTATGGTGACATAGTGTTCCAATGAGGTTATTACCTGAAGGAGGGTAATCTCTACTTCTGTCTCTGGTATCAGCTTAGACGCCAGGTTCTCGATGTGGGGTAAGGCAGCTTCACCTACTTTAGAACCATCCAGTGGAACAAGAATTCTCTCATACATTCTTCTACTCCTTAAAGATTGGGGATTTGTTGTTTGAGTCTTTCTAATTTATCGGTGAGAGTATAGAGTTTCTGGCGCTCTCTGTCAATGACGGAGGGTGGCGCCTTGGATAGGAAAGCTTTGTTGTTGAGTCTGGCTTCAAGACGAGCAATTTCAGCCTGACTTTGGGCTATTTCCTTTTGGAGGCGTTTCTTCTCCGCTTGTAAATCAAACATACTTCCCCGGGGTATGACCACTTCAGTTTCTTTGAGCACTAATCTCAGGGCATTTTCAGTCGGTAGTCCTTCTTCTCGTTTATTCAAGAAAGTAACCGGTTTTGCCCGAGCCAGGGTCTGGATAGCCTCGGAGTAGGGGAGAATAGTAGAGGTAAGCTTGCCAGCATAGATTTGCGCTTCAATCCATCTGGTACTCTCTACTTTGTATTGAGCCCGGACATTGCGAATAGACCGTATTATTTCTATTATAGATTCCATAGTTCGTTCTGCCTCTGGGTCAATTGCAGTGGCATCAGCTTCAGGGTAAGGGGCGACCATTATGGACTCGGTGGCTCGCCAATTTAGAGCTCTCCTGAGGTTCTGCCATAGTTCTTCGGTGACGAAGGGCATATAGGGATGTAGCAGGCGAAGCGAGGTCTCCAGAACATGAACCAGGAGCGGTAGGGGTGATGGTAGCTCACCGGCGGAAAAAAGGCGAATTTTGGCGAGCTCAATATACCAGTCGCAGAATTCACCCCACAGGAAGTCGTGGATCTGTCGCTGGGCTTCGCCAAACTGGAAGTCATCCATCAGGCTGGTTACACTAGATATGGTGCGGCTAAGGCGACTTAAAATCCAGCGATCTTCCACTGGAAGCAGGTGCCGCTTAATTTCCATATCGGTACCGCCGGGCTCAATGCTTCCGACCACGAAACGGGTGGCGTTCCACAGCTTATTGGCAAAGTTACGTCCGGCTTCCAGTCTTGATGGTGCCAGCTTGATGTCGTTTCCTGGTGCTGTGCCGGTGGACAGAGCAAAACGCAGGGCGTCGGTGCCATATTTCTCAAGGGTGTCAATGGGATTAAGCACATTACCCTTAACTTTACTCATCTTCTCTCCCCTTTCATCACGTACCAGACCGTGAAGGTAAACGGTGTAGAAGGGGATGTCACCGGTATCCTCCAGTCCCATCATAATCATTCTGGCTACCCAGAAGAAGAGGATGTCATAGCCGGTTTCCATTACTGTAGTCGGGTAGAAGTAGCGGAGGTCATCGGTATCATCTGGCCAGCCAAGGGTGGAGTGAGTCCATAGTGCTGAGCTAAACCAGGTATCCAGAACATCGGGGTCCTGTTCTATATTGGTCGAGCCGCAAAAAAGGCAAGCCTGAGCATCTTCAACGGTTACGGTCAGCCCACCACAGTCCCGGCAATACCACACCGGGATCCGGTGTCCCCACCAGAGCTGGCGACTGATGCACCAGTCGCGAATATTCTCCATCCAGTTGAGGTAGACCTTGGTAAAGCGCTGGGGAATAATGGTGATGTGCCCATCAACGACAGCTTTAATGGCGGGTTGAGCCAGAGGTTGTGCCTTGATAAACCACTGTTTACTGGCGATTGGCTCGACCATGGTCTGGCAACGGTCGCAGTGTCCTACCGAGTGGGCATAGGGCTCAACCTTTACCAGAAGTCCATCCTTTTCCAGGTCGGCTAGTATTGCCTTGCGGCAGGCAAGGCGGTCGAGCTTGACATAAGGTCCGGCATTTTCATTCATAGTGGCATCCGGGTTTAGTATGTTGATTAGTGGCAGACCCTGCCGCTGTGCCACCTCAAAGTCCACCGGGTCATGAGCCGGGGTGATTTTGACGGCACCGGTGCCAAAGTCAGGGTCAACCGCTTCATCAGCAATAATCGGAATTACCCGATTCACTGCTGGCAGGACAGCCTTTTTACCGAGCATAGCCTTAAACCGTTTGTCTCCGGGGTTGACGGCTACGGCGGTATCACCAAGTATGGTCTCGGGTCGGGTGGTAGCCACGGTAATAAAATCTTTATCGCCGTCAGCCAGAGGGTAGCGGACATAATACAGATGCCCGGTTATATCTTTATGCTCTACCTCAAGGTCAGAGAGGGCAGTAGCACAGCGAGGACACCAGTTGATAATCCTTTCTCCCCGGTAGATTAGCCCTTTCTGATAGAGACGAACGAAGGCGGTACGTACGGCTCGGCTGGGTCCCTCATCCAGAGTAAAGCGTTCCCGGCTCCAATCGCAGGAAGCGCCCAGTCTCTGGTGTTGTTTGGCAATGACCTGTCGGCATTCCTCTGCCCATTGTCTGGTTCTCTCCAGGAATTTATCTCTGCCCAGCCGATGTCGGTCTAGCCCTTCTTCAGCCAGCAGCTGTTCAACTACCACCTGAGTGGCGATGCCAGCATGGTCAACACCGGGTAGCCATAAAGTTGGCTCACCCTTCATCCGATGCCAGCGGGTCATAATGTCCTCCATGGTGGCGGTCAGGGCATGCCCAATATGAAGCTCGCCGGTAACATTGGGCGGGGGCATAATGATGACGAAGGGCTTCTTTTCCGGGTCTATCCTGGGCGTGAAGAAGCCCTTCTCCAGCCAGAACCGATACCACTTCTGCTCCACTTTACCCGGCTGATAGGCTTTGGGCATTTCATATTGAGTATTTGGGGTTTGTGTCATAATTATCTCTTTCCAGTATGGTTTTTATTAACCTCACCCCCTTAGTCCCCCTCTCCTGGTTTAAATCCCTCTCGTTCTCCCTTTAAGAAAGGGAGAGGTCTCCCCCTTTGGTAAAGGG
>JBHIFE010000086.1:0-5750 GCA_046760985.1 Dehalococcoidales bacterium | reverse complement strand
GCTCCAAATCCTAATATCTAAATTCTAAATACTAAATAATTTCTAAATCCTAAACGCTTTGGTCATTCAGTCGTTAGTGTTTTGTATTTGTTTAGAGTTTAGAAATTAGTATTTAAAATTTGACTAAGGCTTCAGTAGTTGTGGTAATTCACTGGGGGGGATGGTTTTTTGCCGGGCGGTGGTCATATCCCGGAATGATATGGTGCTAGTTTTTACTTCTTCCTCACCGATGATTACAGTGTAACGGGCGCCAAGATTATTAGCCTGCCTTAACTGGGCTTTAAGACTCTTGTTGCCAGTAGCCAGTGTGATACCAATGCCCGCCTGTCTCAGCCGGGAGGCAAGTTTTATGGCTTCGGCTCTGGCGGCATCGCCGATATGGGCGATGAATACCTGTGGTCGGGGTAAGGGGGGGACGGAAACGTTCTGTTTCTTTAGATTGAGTATTATTCGTTCTATGCCAGCGGCAAAGCCTATGGCTGGTGTCGGCTTACCCCCCAGTTCCTCAATCAGGTCATCATAGCGTCCACCGCCACCGAGGGTGCTCTGGGCGCCACCCCCCTGGGGTTGAACCTCAAAGACGGTTCTGGTGTAATAGTCCAGACCCCGGACCAGGCGATGGTTGACTTCAAAGGGGATTTCCAGGAGCTTCAGGTATCCCTTCAGTCGGTTGAAGTGAGTGTCGCATTGAGGGCAGAGGTGGTCAATGCTTCTGGGAGCGGAGTTGGCGGCTTGCTGGCATGACGGCTTTTTACAATCAAGGAGGCGGAGGGGGTTTCGGTCTAGTCTGATTTTGCAATCGGCGCAAAGCTGTTGTTTGTAGTTAGCGTAATAATCCTTCAGGACGCTTAAATAGCCGGGGCGGCACTGCTTACAGCCGATGCTATTGAGTTGCAGTGACAGATGACGAAGGTTTAAAGACGAGAAGAATTGCCAAGTCATGTCAATGACCTCAGCATCAAGGGTGGGGTCGTCATCGCCAATAGCTTCGTAGCCGAACTGATAGTGCTGCCGGTATCTTCCCGCCTGGGGTCTTTCGTATCTGAAAATGGAAGCAATATAATACAGCTTTACCGGCTGGGGTAAATTATGTAGTCCGTGTTCTAGATAGGCACGACACACTGGTGCTGTGCCTTCTGGTCTCAAGGTTATTTTGTTGCCGCCTTTATCGGCGAAGGTATACATTTCCTTTTTTACGATATCGGTTTCTTCGCCGACACTGCGGGTAAAGAGCCTGGTATCCTCAAAAGCGGGGCAATCAATACGCTCATAGCCATAGAGTTGGCAGATATTAGCTACTTTTTGCTCTATGTAGCGCCAGCAGGCTTGCTCCTCTGGCAAGATGTCTGAAGTTCCCCGTGGTGCCCGATACAATCTAACTCCCCCGCTTTTTAAGCTAGAATACCGTATTACGGCTGGGTTTGTAAAGGGAGACTGACAGGGGGGTGTTTAAATCCCCCTTAGTCCCCCTTTGGGAAAGGGGGAGATAAAGAAAGAGGGGCGTCAGCCCCTCTTAAACACCCACGCATTATTAACCCAGAGCGAGGAGAGTCAAAGAGAGGCTTAGCCTCTCTTCTTATATTCTTCCCCCTCTCCTTTTAAGGAGAGGGGGATAAAGGGGGTGAGGTCAATAAACAATTTGTAAAGCACATTTACACGGGCAGTCCGGTTGGGCTATACTTAAAATATAATCCGGGCGGTAGTTAAAATAGAAGGAGCTCTAAAATCTTGGCAACTGTTGGGGTAGAAGGTTTTACTCAACTCATAGAAAAGGCTCAGGAGTATCTTCCGCCAGAGAAGATAGCCGGGCTGGAAGATGCTTACCACTTTGCGGCAAAGGCACACCAGGGGCAGGTACGTAAGTCAGGCGAGCCCTATCTGGAGCACCCATTACAGACGGCACTCATCCTGGCTGAACTTCAACTTGATGCCAGTTCTCTGGCAGCGGCTTTGCTGCACGATATCCCGGAGAATTGCGGCTTGCCTATTGCCAAGATTGAAGCCAAGTTTGGCTCAGAGATAAGCAAGCTAGTTGATGGCACCACCAAGTTAGGCAAGGTCTCGTGGCAAGCCCAGGAGGGTATAACCAGAGAAGCGCAGGCGGAGAACTTGAGGAAGATGCTGGTGGCAATGGCGGAAGACCTCCGTGTGGTATTTATCAAGCTGGCTGACCGACTGCACAATATGCGTACCTTAGATGCTCTGCCACTAGAGAAACAGCATAGCATCGCCCAGGAGACTTTAGAGATATATGCGCCCCTAGCTCATCGCTTGGGGATATGGGAGCTAAAGTGGCAGCTGGAAGATTTATCTTTCCGTTATCTGGAACCAGAAAAGTATCAGCGAATTGTTAAATTGGTGGCTGCCCGGCGGGCACAACGGGAGAGCTTTATCGCTCGAGTAATTAAGATTTTAAGAGAGGAGTTTGACAAAGTTGGTCTGAGAGCCGAGATGTCAGGCAGACCGAAGCACATCTACAGCATACACCAGAAAATGGAGCGATACACTGCCTTGGGCAAGCACTTTGATGATATCCATGACCTTCTCGCCCTTCGGGTGCTGGTTGGCACTGTGTCTGATTGTTATAGTGCCGTAGGCATTATCCACAGTTTGTGGCACCCTTTGCCTGAGGAGTTTGACGATTATATTGCCAGTCCCAAGCCAAATGGTTATCAATCATTGCATACTGCGGTAATGTGTCTCGGCGCAACCCCTCTGGAAGTTCAAATTCGCACCCATGACATGCATTATATTGCCGAATACGGGGTGGCAGCTCACTGGCGCTATAAAGAAGGCGAAAAGAAGGATATACACTTTGAGGAGAGGATAGCCTGGCTGCGCCAGCTAATTGACTGGCATCGGGAGCTCAGTGGGGCTGAAGAGTTTCTAGAATCAGTTAAAACAGATATATTCATTGACCAGGTTTTTGTTTACACCCCTAAGGGGGAGATAAAGGATTTACCCAAAGGGTCTACTCCTCTTGATTTTGCTTATCGGGTTCATACTGAACTGGGGCACCGTTGTATCGGAGCTAAGGTGAACGGCAAATTGGTGTCGCTTAATTATGAGCTCAAAAATGGTGATGTAGTTGAAATTATGTCAACGAAGGGGGCTAAAGGACCGAGTCTGGACTGGCTTAACCCTCATCTAGGTTTTGTCAAAACATCTCATGCCAAGGAAAAGATACGGCAATGGTTTAAGAAGCAGGAGCGGACAGAGAATATTGAACGGGGTCGGCAGATTCTGGAGAAGGAGTTAAGGCATCTGGGGATAGAGATTGAGCGCGAGGAGCTAGCCAGTCTATTTAATTATGGCAATGTGGATGACTTTCTGGCGGCTATTGGTTATGGTGGCGTTACTACTCACCAGATTGTCTTGGCGTTAGCCGCTCAGCAGGAGCCGCCCAAAGCAGTGGCTGAAGTTGCCCCACCTAAGGCAGTGCCGTCAGAGGTTCAGGTACTGGGAATGGGGGATTTGGTCACTCATTTAGCTCAGTGTTGTCACCCGGTGCCCGGGGACAGGATTATTGGCTATATTACTCGCAGTCGGGGGGTAACCATTCACCGCCAGGATTGTTACAATGTGCTTCATGAGGACGAGAAGGACAGGTTGATTCCGGTGGATTGGGGGCAGACCGATTCACTATACCCGGTTAGGATTCAGGTTGAAGCCTGGGACAGGGTAGGATTGATGCGTGACCTGACCACCATTGTGGCTGAGGAGAAAATTAATATTGCTGCATTGGTCTCTACCCACCATGATGACCACACCGTTACTGAAGATTTTACCTTTGAGACGCAGGGTCTGGCTCAGTTAAGTCGACTCCTGAAAAAGCTTGAGGCGGTCAAAGGCGTGATAAGTATTACCCGGGTGGGGGATGGGGCATCTCCAAAAACTAGTGGGAAAACTGATTTGTCTAAGGGGGTAGATATTGCCGAGGAGTAAATCAGCTCAAAAGCAGGCACGTGTCGCCGAAAAAAGGCGACTGCGTAATAAATCGGTTCGTAGCCAAGCTAAAACCAAGATAACCAAGGCAGAAAAACTTATTATTTTAGGCGAGCTAGAGGCGGCTCGGGAAGCGGTGGTAGCGGCTATCAGTTCTTTAGATAAGGCAGCAGAGAAGGGGATTATCCACCCCAATAATGCCGCTCGACGCAAATCACGGCTGATGAAGAAGCTAAATGAGGCTCAGGCTTTAGCTTCGGCGGAAGCTGAGCGGGAAGAGACGGCTAAAGAGTAAATTTTTACTCTCCCATAATCTGCACTATGATCTGTCTTGACCTAGGGCGGTTGTCAAAGTCCACCAAGATTATTTGCTGCCAGGTGCCCAGGGTCAATCTTTTGTTATTGAAAGGAATTACCAACGAAGCGCCCAATAGCGAGGCACGGACATGAGAGTAGCCATTACCTTCACCCCAGGCACGGTCATGGTCATAGTGGATGTTTCTGGGGACAATTCGGTCCCACATTGCCGGGAAGTCAGAGAGTAAGCCAGACTCGTATTCAATAGTAGATATCCCGGCGGTTGAACCAGTGACAAACAGCGTAACCGTTCCGTTAATTATCTCTGCCCCAGCCAGTTGCTGGGCTACCTGAGGCGTAATGTCAACAATATCACAATGTCCTTTACTCTGAAGGCTGATTTTCTTGGTGATTACCATATTCTAACCTCCTTTAGTTTTATTTGGTAACCCCCATCCCCCTTTCCCCGTTCCCCTTGATAAGGGGAAGGGGGATGGATGTGTAAGAGAGGCGAAGCCTCTCTTTGACTCTCCTCTAGTATATCTCCTTCAGAGGAGGGGGGAAGTTTTTTTGAAAGAGGGGCGAAGCCCCTCTTAGACACCCGGTTGACTTCAGATACGGGTTAGCTCGTCCCAGATGATATCGTTTAGCTCAAATACCGGTCCATCCTGACAGACTTGCTTTAAGCCGTTTTTGGTCTTGACGGTGCAGCCGTAGCAGATGCCACGCCCACAGCCCATCCTCATTTCCAGGGAAATCTGGACTGACTTAGTTTTTAGTAGTTGATGGTATTTTTCAGCCATAGTTTTATACATTGACATTGGTCCACAGGCAAAGATCTGGTCTGCCCAGCCAGTAAAGTCGGGCAGAATGTCAGTCAGCTTACCTTTTTCGCCGGTGGTTCCATCCTCAGTAGCGGTGATGAGTTCAATTTCGGGGGGGAGGAGGTGCTGGGGGTAAAGCTGGCTGGCGGTTGGTGCGCCCATGAGCAACTTTACTGAGTGTCCTTGATTGACTGCTTCCTGCGCTAGGAAACCTAACGGGGCAATGCCGATGCCCCCCGCCCCCAGTAGCAGGTTGCGTGAAGTGGGCAGGACCGAAAAGCCTCTGCCTAATGGTCCGAGCAGGTCTATTTTATCGCCGGCTTGGCGCTGAGATAGCCAGTGGGTGCCTTTGCCGACCACGGTGAACAGTAAAGCCAGTTTGGTCTTATCTACCTGATGGATGCTCAGCGGGCGACGGAGCAAAGTTTCTTCCCCGCAGCGAACCATGACAAATTGTCCCGGCTGGGTGCTGGAGACTATTTGTGGAGATTCCAGCCAGGTGAGATAAACCTCTGGCATAACTTCGGTAATGGTAATGATGGGAGCAAGGCTTTGCTTCAAGCCGGCTCTTTTCCTTGGTAGTCTGGGGTTATTTATCAACCTCACCCCTTTTAAGTTTTATTTGTGGTAACCCCATCCCCCTTTATTCTTAACAAGGTGACCTCACCCCCTGTGTCCCCCTCT
>JBHIFE010000085.1:0-5816 GCA_046760985.1 Dehalococcoidales bacterium | reverse complement strand
TCAATTCCGGGTCTGAGATAAAGGTGATAGGTGTTAGCCAGCACCATTCTCACCCCGATATCCTTAACCTCCTCGGGGGTCAGTGTTTTGACCACACCCTGGCTGCCCACCGGTAAAAATACCGGCGTGGGTACTCGTCCGTGGGGCGTTATCAGTTCTCCAGCCCGGGCACCACTAACCGGGCAAGTTTGTATTAAACCAAACTCGTTTAGCAACTTATTATCCCAGCAACCAGATATCCAGACACATGATAAGGAAGATTAAACCCAGATAAGGGAAAGCTGATAGCTTATATAGTCGCCATGAATCCTTGGCAGCTTTGGAAATGACCAGCCGGGAGCTGGCATAGACCATCATAACCCCCAGTAGGTTGGCTAACACCAGGTAGAGCCAGGCGAAGTTACCGATGAAGTAAAGGGTAATAGAAGTCACGTAAAGCATTAAGGAAAAGACCAGCAACACTTTCACTGAAACCCTAACTTGGCAATTAATTGGGAAATAGCTTAACCCCGCCTGTAGATAGTCTTCCCGATTAGTAATTATCAGGCTCCAGACATGCAGTGGTAGCCAGACAGCAATCAAGATACATAAAAGCAATATCTCCCAGCCCAAAGCCGGCTTGATGGCAAACCAGCCCATAAGAACTGGGGCACAACTAGCCATCACCCCCTGAGGGTAAACACAGGTCACCTTCTTGCGCCAAGTTGCTGCAGCTAGGGTGCCACCTAAATCAGCTAGAAAAGCAAACGGGTGCAGTTGCCAGGCTAGAACCAAGCCAATGATAATTAAGCCGGTAGTCAAAGGCAATATCTTTTGCGGGGGATTAATGCGTTTTGAAGGTAAAGCTCTATTTTTGGTTCGTTGCATCCGGGCATCAACATTACGGTCCAAATAGTTAGTCAATCCATTAGCCCCGGCAGTAGCTAATAAGATCGTTACCAGAACCAGGGGTAGTTTCGGCGATAGCTGCCCTTCGCCGGCTATGATGGCAGCGCAAACACCAATGAAGGTTAGTAAGATACTTGGCAGGGGCTTTAATACCTCAATATAGTCGGTAACTTTGCTAATTATTCAACCTCTACTAAATAACAGTCTTATTCTTAATATCGCTTTTTGCTACAAAAGTCAAATACTGAACCTGCGGTTACCAAGCTAAAACCCACCTGATTGACAACAGTTTTAATGGATTTAATAAAATTTTATTAATTTTTCTAAGAAACATTTTACATATTTCATGAAAATGATTTATAATAATTGTATGAAACCAAATTATTACCACAGGAGAAGGGGTTATTTAAACGACTTAGTGAACTCCGGTCTAAGTAGAACAGGAGGTATCGTGAATAATAGAGATGATACCGAGCCTCGTTATGTGATCAGCGTAGCTGCCAAGATGCTTGGTGTCCAAATTCACACCTTGCGTTATTATGAGAGGATTGGCATAATAGAACCGTACCGGTCTCAAGGAAATACCCGGCTATATTCCGAGAGAGACATAGCCCTACTTCGCCGGGTAAAGACGCTCGTGGACGACATAGGAGTTAACCTAGCCGGGGTAGAAGTTATTTTGCGTATGATGCAGCGGATGAGTGAGTTGCAGAATGAACTGGAGAGATTGGAATCAGAGGTAAAGAGATTGGGGGGAGGTGAGTGATTCATGAGGCAAGAGAGATTTACTGAGCTGGCACAGGAGGCATTGGCTGCTTCCCAGGAACTTGTCCGTCAGTATCACCATACCCAGTGGGATGTAGAGCATATTCTGCTGGCATTGCTCCAGCAGGAGAGAGGGTTAGTTGGCGACATCCTGAGAGAACTTAACATTGACGTAGAAACGGTAAGGCAACAAGTGGAAGCCGCTCTAGATAGATCACCCAAGGTTGCTTATGAGACGGGACAAATTTATGCCACGCCACGTGTTGCCCAGCTGCTAAAGATAGCTAGTGACGAGGCAGACCGGCTTAAGGACGAGTTTATCAGTACCGAGCACCTCTTTATTGCCATCACTAAGGAAGAAAAAGGTGAGGCAGCTAAAATCCTTAGAAGCTCTGGTGTTGACCAAGAGAAAGTGTATGGTGCTCTTCAAAAGATTCGTGGTGGACATCGAGTTACTGATGCCAGGGCGGAGAGTAGATACCGCTCCCTGGAGAAGTATGGTCGTGATCTGACTGAATTCGCCCGACAGGGTAAGCTCGACCCGGTTATCGGTCGGGATAACGAGATTAAGCGGACGATGCAGATACTCACCCGGCGAACCAAGAATAACCCGGTGATTGTTGGTGATGCCGGCGTAGGCAAAACTGCCATCGCTGAGGGGCTTGCCCAGAAAATTGCCGCTGATGATGTTCCCGATTCCCTCAAAGGGCGCAGAGTAATAGCTTTAGATATGGGAGCACTGGTGGCTGGAAGCAAGTTTCGTGGCGAGTTTGAGGAACGACTAAAGGCAGTGATGGACGAGGTTCGCCAAGCTAAGGGTGAAATTATGTTGTTCATTGATGAGTTCCATACTGTAGTCGGGGCAGGAGCAGCCGAGGGGGCTATTGACGCCAGTAATATGCTCAAACCAGCCCTAGCTCACGGGGAACTGCAGTGTGTCGGCGCCACCACTCTGGATGAGTACCGTAAGTTTATTGAGAAAGATAAGGCGCTAGAACGGCGTCTCCAGCCAGTATTCATCGCTGAGCCCAGTGTTGAGGCAACTATTGAGATGCTCCGTGGTCTCCGACCAAGGTACGAGGCACACCATAAGATTAAAATCAGCGATGAAGCTTTAGAGGCAGCTGCCCGACTTAGCCAGCGCTATATTTCCGACCGGCACTTGCCGGATAAAGCTATTGACCTTATTGATGAGGCAGCGAGCAAGTTGCGCATTGATACCGAGAGTGCCCCACCCGAGATCCGCTCCCTAGAGCAACGCCTCAAACAATTAACCAACGAGGAAGAGGCAGCCTCACAGCGACAAGATTATGAGCAGGCAGCCCGACTCAAGGCGGAGAAGCTCCGCCTAGAAGAGGAATATAACCAAGCTAAGAACGATTGGCTTCAGCAAGAGAAGATTAGCGGGATAGTCAATGAGGAGGACATTGCCCAACTGGTCTCCAGCTGGACAGGCATCCCGGTATCCCAGATGCTCGAGGGTGAAGCCGAAAAACTGCTTCACATGGAGAAACGAATCCACGAACGACTGGTAAATCAGGAGGAGGCAGTAGTCGCCATTTCCGAGGCTATCCGCAGAAGTAGAGCTGGATTAAAAGACCCAAAGCGACCCATTGGTAGCTTTATCTTTCTCGGTCCAACTGGTGTCGGCAAGACTGAACTAGCCCGCACCCTCGCCTGGTTCCTGTTTGACGATGAGAACACCATGGTGCGTCTTGATATGTCGGAGTATCAGGAGAAGCATACTGTATCTCGCCTTATTGGCGCTCCACCGGGCTATGTTGGCTTTGAGGAAGGGGGACAACTTACCGAGGCAGTGAGGCGGCGTCCCTACCGGGTTATTCTGCTGGATGAAGTTGAGAAGGCGCATCCTGAGGTATTTAATACCTTGCTCCAGATTCTAGATGATGGGCGATTGACCGACGGGCACGGAAGGACAGTAGATTTCAAAAACTGCGTAATCATTATGACCAGTAATGCCGGTGTTGAACTTATTAGACGTGAAATGAAGATTGGTTTTGCCCCAGCCAAAGACGAAACCAAGGCTAGGAAACAGAGCTATGAGGCAATGAAGGAAAAGGTAATGACTGAGGTAAAGAAGACCTTCCGCCCTGAATTTCTCAATCGGCTAGATGAAATCATAGTTTTCCACGAGTTAACTGAGGAGCAACTACGGAATATTGTTGATTTAATGGTAAAGGACTTGCAAAAGCGCTTAGCCGAGCGTAAACTGGGGATTGTGCTAACTGAAAAAGCAAAGTCCTGGCTGGCTAAGGAAGGCTATGACCCAACTTTTGGTGCACGACCACTGAGGCGGGTTATAGAGCGCTATGTGGAAAATCCCCTGTCAACCAAACTACTGCGGGGAGAATTTAAAGAAGGAGACACGGTTAAAGTTGACCTGGGCAAGGATGGCTTAACCTTTACCGCCAAGGCGGCTGCCAAAGTAGCTGCCTGATTGCCAAAGCCACCACTGCCTTAATGCCACCAAGTTTTCAGTTTGATTTGTCCCCGATCTCAGCAGGAGTCCTACGAATTATGATAGAATAGTAATCACATGGAGCAGGAAGTAAAAGAAGTAAAAAGAGTTTCGCCTAAAACAGCCTATATCCTGGGCATCTTCGGTGTAGTAGCTACTCTGCTCATGGCGGTGGCTGTTGTTTATTATTGGGAATGGGTCCGAGCGCTGGAGGGGTATGGCTATCTGGGAGCCTTTCTTATTAGTATTCTGGGTGGTGCTACCATTATCGTCCCAGTGCCCATGCTGGCAGTAGTATTCGCTCTGGGCGGGGTGATGAAATATACCTGGTTAGTCGGTGCTGTTGCTGGTTTGGGTGAGACTTTAGGTGCACTGACTATCTACATCACCGGGTATGGGGGTGGGGCAGCATTTTATAACAGTAAGCGTGGTAAGATTCAGGCAGCCTACGAGCGACTAATGAAGTTAATGGAGCAAAGAGGCTCACTAACTCTATTTTTATTAGCCTCAGTGCTTAATCCCTTCTTCTATCCAGCAGCTCTAGCCGCTGGGGCGCTACGATTCGGTATCAGAAAGTATTTCTTTATTTGCTGGGCAGGAAAGACAATTAAGGGTATGACCGTAGCTTATGTCGGCTACTGGGGACTGCGAGGACTACTCAGGATGCTAGGTATGCCAGTATAGGGTCAGCTCTACTCTATCACTATATAAATTCGTATTATTTTGTCACCCTCAAACTGTGGATTTTGGCTCGGGTCTCTGGGCGTCAGTTTCTCAAGGACATCCATCCCCTTTATTAGTTGACCAAAGACGGTGTGCTTACCGTCAAGTCCGTGCTGGGCTGTATAGGTAATGAAAAACTGACAGCTATTGGTATTGGGACCAGAATTAGCCATTGATAGCGCCCCAGCAACATGGGTATGCTCAGTGAATTCGTCATCAAATTTGTAGCCAGCGTCACCCCTGCCCGTCCCAGTGGGGTCTCCTCCCTGCGCCATAAAGCCGGGTATTACCCGATGGAATGTAGAGCCGTCATAGAATCCCTCGTTAGCCAGAAAAACGAAGTTATTGACCGTTACCGGGACATCTTTGGCAAATAACTCCAGCACCAGAGTTCCCTTTTCCGTTTCAATAAAAGCCGTGTACTTCTTACTGGTATCAATTATCATCGGTGGTGGTGAGGAATAGGTCTTGGGCTTTGGTGCTGGTTCTGGTTTCGGTGGCGGTTCTGGCGGCTGTGCCGGGGTTGGTGTTGGCGCTGGTGCCGGTGCTGGTGTTGGCGCCGCCTCACCACATGACACACCAGAAAGAGTTACTAAGACCAAAATAATACTAGCTATCCAGAATAGAACCCTAGTTGCCATAGTCCAGCCCTCCTTAGCCAAGTTATTTGAATACTTTTACTCTCAGATTGTAGCCCATTTACTCTAGATTGACAATCGCCTGTAGGCAGCTAAACAATCCCCAAGCTTGCCTTCCCGATCATTTTCTGCTAAATTAGATATTGCACAAATAATGCTTATGGGGCTGTAGTTCAGCTGGGAGAACGTTTGACTGGCAGTCAAAAGGTCGGGGGTTCGAATCCCCCCAGCTCCACCAAGTTTAGCTATATTGCTACTTAAGAGCATCCCCCGGTCAGCTTCTCTACCTTCTCCTTCTCCGCGCCAGGCCTTGTCCCACAAAG
>JBHIFE010000084.1:0-5911 GCA_046760985.1 Dehalococcoidales bacterium | reverse complement strand
TCCGTTGAACCATCATTGACCACGATAACCTCAAACTCAGGGTATTCCAGCATTAGAAGAGATTTCACGCTCTCGCCTATGGTGAGTTCTTCATTGTAAGCAGGAGCAATTATGGAGACAGGAATTGCTAGTGGAGATTGTATTATTCGTCGCCACTGCTCGTGCTGGACGCGTCTTCGATACCTAAGCACTGAGAAATATGATATAAACAGCAAGAGAAAATAATTGGTGTTGATGGCGATAAAGTAACTCAAAAACATTATATTGATGCCCAAGATTATGTTAAATAGGATTCCGCCGCCTTGGAACAATGTTTATACCCCTAAAGCTCTTTCCGCCAATATTTGCGCTGCCACGGTGCGTGGCACTCCTTCACTTAAACGCAAGGTCTCGTGCAGAGCCTCTATACCTTCTTCACCAAGTCGATACAGAGCGTCAGCTGCGTTGTGCCTAACCGACCAGTTCTCATCTGAGAGCGCCCGCTTGAGCTTACCTACTGCTTGCTTGTCTCCCAGTGTCCCTAGGGACTTGGCTGCTTGAGCTCTAACCTCCCAGCTCTCATCGCTAAGTGAAATAATCAGGCTTTCTACAGCGGTCACATCCTCTATCTGCCCCAACGCTTTGGCTGCCGAGACCCGAGTCTCTTTATCAGTATCTCTTAGCAGCAATAGGAGTGAACTCAGAGCAGCAGTGATTCGCAGAAAGCCACAGAGTTGTATATACAAAAGACGGGCATTGGCATTTGTGGTTGATTTTAGCCGGTTGACAACCTCACGGCTAACCTCAGAACCCATGCCTATGATTACCTCAACTATGCTGCTACCTGTCCAGCGCTCTCCCTCCTCTATTGCATCTAAAAGCAACCGGAGCCCCCTCGGTTCATTCAGTTGCCCCAGTGCCCTCACCGCTGCCAGTCTAACGTCTTCGACGGGGTCTCCTACTGCATTGATAAGAGCAGTAACCGCAATTTGACTCTGCATGATTCCCAAACTGATGGCAGCCTCGAGCCTTCGCCACCATCTCTTCGAACGCAAAGCATTTATCTCACTTTTCACATAGCCGACTTTCTCAAAGACGGTGGTCATATTGCGCCTATCCTGTCCTTTCAACTGGGCTGCCTGTTGCAAAAGTAGTTCTTTAATAAATCTTCTATCACCAGGAAAGAGACCACCCTCCAGTGGTTCCGTCGCTGTAGGGTCATTGAGAAGATTAAAAACATAGGGCTCAAATCGAAGCTTACGTCTGTCGGTGTAGCGCTCAATCAAACTGACTATCCAGCGACGCAAGACCAAGTAGGGACCAGCAACTAGAATGAGTAACTGTAGAAATACAATTATGTAGATAGCTTCTAACATCGTCCAGCCAACCGAAGGGAGGGTCCGGCATCAGCTTGAGGAACGAGAGGCAAGGGTACGGTTCACTCGGGCGATCAATTCTGCAAAACTGAAGGGTTTAGTGACGTAGTCTGCGGCACCGCTTTCTAATCCAAATACGATATCCTTTTCTTGCACCTTCGAAGTGAGCATTATTATTGGGATATCCTTCGTCTTCTCTTGCGCTTTGAGTTGGTGCAGAACCTGAAATCCATTCATGATCGGCATCATGATATCCAGCAGAATAAGGTCAGGTTTCTCCTTCATGGCTGTTTTCAGAGCCTCCCCACCATCCACAGCAATGATGGTCTCATGACCGAGGCTTTTTAGTCTGAAGTTAAGTAGTCTGCTGCTAGCCGGGTCATCTTCCACTATCAATATCCGTGCCAACGAGAGCCTCCCTGCTACATTGATACAGTTAGATCCTGGCTAACGTGCTATATCATAATAATACTATTGGCACTATTTTTTGTCAAATAAATAGCCAATTGGCACGCAAATATTACTTAGTAGTACCTAATTTAGTAAACTACATAGGTGCCGGCTGGGTTTTAAAGAGTACGTCTAGTTTGCCCCGTGGTGTAACCAGAGTGAGACCCATCCCATAAAGCAAAGTTCAGGAAGTTTCCGTAAAAAATCTAACAAAAGGGGCTCAAACTCTCTTAGTGAGGAGTGCTAAGGGTCAAACCAAAAGTTTTGTCTTTCGTACAACTTGCTCTACCAAAAGAAATGGGGGGAAGCTATAAAGCTTCCTTTTCTGTTTTTGCCTCCGCCTCCACCGTCTCAGACATGGCATATCTATATCCTGCCTTTGAATGTAGATAATCGGTCCCCCTTGCTATGCTCTCAGTTCTCGCCTTGTTTATTGGATGTAGATCCGGGGTACCCTTTTATTCACAACACAAACTACTTCGTTAACGATGGTGCCAATTTTGGCGGCAATCTCCTCCACAGGGAGGTCTCCGCCAAATAGAATTACCTCATCCCCTGGTTGGACGTCTTCCACATTGGAAGCATCTACCATGCACATATCCATGCAAACAGTGCCGATGACTGGAGCGCGGCGCCCCTTAATCAACACCTCCCCACGATTTGATAGTAGCCGATTATAGCCATCACCGTATCCCACCGGAAGAGTTACTACGGTAGTCTTTTTCCTGGTGACGAATGTCCTCCCATAGCTGATAGGAGTTCCCCGGGGGACAACCTTGACCTGAGAGATTCTAGTTTTAAAGGTCATGGCTGGTCTTAACTCAATACTGCGACTGACTTCCCTAGAGGGATAGAGACCGTAGATCATAAGCCCAGGTCTGACCATATCATAATAGGATTGAGGAAGGTCTAGGACTGCTGCACTGTTTGCCATGTGTTTTTTGGGCACCTCAATGCCAGCAAGTCGAAGGTTACTAATAACCTGCTCAAAAAGTTGAAGCTGTCCCATTGAAAAGGTCTTATCTCTTTCATCCGCTGAAGAAAAGTGGCTAAATATTCCTTCAAGATTTAAATTTTTAAAGCCCATGACCTTGCGAATGAAGCCGACTGCGTCCTCAGGATTTAACCCAATCCGCCCCATACCTGTGTCCACCTTGACATGAACATTAACCTTAGTGGAAGCCTTACCTGCTTCACAGTCCAACGCCTCCAAGAGTTCAATAGAGGCGACCGCCTGTGACAAACGGAACTCTACCACCTTATACGCTTCCTTCGGCTGGATCAACCCTATGACCAAGATGGGAGCCTCAATCCCTGCTTCTCTGAGCTGTTGTCCTTCCTCGGGAAAGGCAACCCCGAGAGAATCTGCACCACTGCTGAGAGCGGCTTGGCTAACTTCCACAGCACCATGTCCGTAGCCATTAGCCTTAACCATAGCCATCAGACTTCTTTCGTTTCCTATCTTCTTTCGTATTTCAGCCACGTTATGGGACACTGCTCTGAGATCTACAATTACCCTTGTGGCTCTTTCAACACTTTGTCTTGCTTGTCCCATATGCCAATTTCCTAAAATATTTCAATTCTGCCATATTGAACAGCCCCACCCCAAGATGAACACTCTCAGATACAAGGACTCTTTAAGAGAAGTTACGAGAAAGCTCCATGGGTATGGCGAGTTCTTGATGGTAAGCAAATACGCCCGGCAGACCCCCGGTATGAATAAAAACTACGGTGTCCTTTGAGCTAAATTGATCTTTGCGGATAAGATCTATAAGCCCAGCCATGGCTTTTCCGGTGTAGACGGGGTCTAGAAAGATACCCTCTGTCTGGGCAACTAATCTGATAGCCTCGATACAATCGTCAGTGATTATTCCATAGCCTTGACCTACATAATCATCGTAAACCGTTACCTCGTCTGGAGTGATGGCTACATCCAGAGCTAGCAATTTGGCAGTCTCATTAACTAGGGTGACCACTTCATCTATAGCCTTGCCTTTCTTATGCATCACGCTAATGCCAACCACATTAAGGGGGAGTTTGAGCTGTTTGAATCCCAGAACTAGCCCCGCCTGGGTACCCCCTCCGCCATGGGGCAAAACCACATATTGAACATCTATTTTCTGATCCCTTAATTGTTGGCTGATTTCTTCGGCAGCGTTGACCCAGCCAACAGTTCCCAGAGGAACCTCAGCTCCAGCCGGAATTACTAGAGGATTACGCCCCTTGCTGCGTAGCTCATCAGCCAGTTCATTCATCTTTTTGAGTAAGGTGGTAAACATTTCACTTGGGTCGGCAACATCAAGAATTTTAACTGCTGAATTGAGGATATTCTGTAACAGGAGATTGCCCTGTATCTCCACATGAATACCCTTAACCAACACCAAGAAGGTCTGCATCCCTAACTTACGACCCGCAGCTGCCGTTTGCAAAGCATGATTAGACTGCGAACTGCCGCTAGTTATAAGAGTATCAATTCCTCTCTGCTGGGCATCTGCCAGCACATACTCAAGCTTGCGGCACTTGTTCCCACCGAATGCTAGCCCGGTCAGGTCATCACGCTTGATTATGATGCGTGGTCCACCCAGGACTGCTGATAAGTGGTAAGCCTCCATCAAGGGAGTAGGGTAGTTACCCAAGGATATACGAGGCAATTTAGCTATTGACGGTATCATTTTTCCCCCTTATTACTCAATTCCCATAATCAGCCGCGGCAGGAACAAGGACAAATCAGGCCAATAGGTGGTGACCAGCACTACTGGCAGGCAGCCAAAGATCATAAAGGTCAGCGCCGGTTTTATCATTTCGTCGAACCGGCTATTGCCTATTCGTCCTGCCAGGTAGAGGATGGGGGCGCAGGGTGGTGTTACATTGCCCAGCCCCAGGTTGGTGCCCATAATAGCGGCAAAGTGGAAAGGACTAACCCCGATATGCTTCATAAGGGGGAACAGAAGGGGTGCCGCCAGAAGGGTGCCGCTGAAATCGTCCATGAGCATGCCGACAATAATCAAGAACACGTTGACCATGAGCAGTATTACATATTTGTTTTCCGAGATACCTACCATCGTGGCGATGAGGCGCTGCGGGACATTCTCCATGGTGTAGATACGGCCCAACATCGTCACGAAAAAGAGCAAGAGTATAATTACCCCGGTGGTGGTGGCGGTGGTAAACAGGGTACGCCCCAGTTCCCTGACGGTCAGCCTTCGGTAGATGAGGAAGCCCACGGGAATGGTGTAGAGCACCGCCAGCGTTGCTGCCTCGGTGGCGGTGGTAAAGCCACCGTAGATGCTCCCCAAGATGATGAGGGGCGCCAGCAGGGCAAAAAATCCCCGATAACTGGTACGTCCTACCTCCCTGACCTGCTGCCAAGGGCTTACCGGGGGCGGGACTTTTATGGTTGGTATCCTGCGGCACATCAACCAGTTGATAAAGCTGTAGATTATTACCAGTAGGATGCCTGGCCCCACTGTGGCTAGGAAGCAGGCGGCTACCGATAATCGGGTCACCCAGGCAAAGAGTATCATGGGCACGCTGGGCGGGATGAGTTGCCCCAGCACTGAAGCACAAGCTACTAGCCCAGTGGTATGCCCCCTGGGGAAGCCTTCTGCCTCCATCCGCGGAATCATAATAGAGCCGATGGCAGCCACTGCCGCTGAGCAGGTGCCAGCCACTGCCCCAAAGATAGCACAAGCCACCACAGTGGCACTCCCCAGCCCACCCTTGACCCTGCCGACCAAGGCTGAGGCGACATTGACCAACCGCTCGGCAATACCTGACGAGCCCATGAGCCCCCCAGCCATGATAAAGAAGGGAACAGCAAGGAGGGGTAGCGAGTTCAGGGCGTAAAAGGAAATGGGCAACAGAAATTCAAAGCTATAGCCGTGCAAGGCAATCATGAACAGGACGGCAGCCATGAAACAAAAGGGAACTGGCACCCCGAGGATGAGGAGCACTATCAGGATTATCAGGTCAATAACTATGTCCAATTGTGACTACTCCTCTCCGCCAGCAGTGAAAATAGGAGCCCTTTCCAGTGCCTGGCGTATATTATCCACCAGCTCGACGAGGAAGTAAAACGACATAAAGATGGCACCAACGAAAATGCT